>NZ_JBHWEB010000150.1:0-20774 GCF_042734395.1 Amycolatopsis sp. NPDC059657
GGAGTGGTACGGCCGGTTAGAACCGGTCGTACCACTCACGACCCCGCTTTACCGAGACCGGTGGCTCAGCCGAGCGACCGGTCCTTTCGTCAGGCGGGCGGGTCGTAGGCGATGGCGAGTGCGTTGACCGCCAGCGTCAGCTGGGTCAACGCGCTGGCGACCGCCGTGGCCGTGGTGGGGGCGAGGTCTCGGGCCGCCAGGCCGGTGAGCCGCCGGTGCAGTTCGAGCAGCTCGGTCTCGTCCGGCGACAGCGGGGTGCCGAGCAGGTCCACGGTGGACTCGATGTCGGTCATGGTCATCGGGTGGCTCCCAGCGGCGCGGTGCGGGTGTCGACGAAACGGCGGGCCTTGAGTTCGAAGCGGGGCAGCGTGCCCGGCTCGGCCTCTTCGACGCGGAACTTCAGGCCCTCGTGTGCTTCCGAAAGCCGCCTGCCCAGGTCCGCCGGCACGCCGGTGCCTGACTCGACACGCACCACCACCTCGTCGCGGATGCCCGCGCGCTCGAACCGCACCTGGAACTCGATGATTTCCGGGAACTGGCGGATGATCTGCTCCACCGCGCGCGGGTAGACGTTGGTGCCGCGGATGAGCTTCATGTCGTCCGCGCGGCCGAGGATGCCGCCGCGGTACAGGTCGAAACCCCGGCCGCACGCGCACTCCTCGTGCGGCACGCGCTCCACGAGGTCCGCCGTGCGGTAGCGCAGCAGTGGTGTGCCCGCCCTGCCGAACGAGGTGACGACGCGTTCGCCGACGACGCCGTACGGGACCGGCTCCAGGGTCTGCGGGTCGAGCACCTCCTCGATCACCTGGTCCTCGATGATGTGCATGCCGCCGGGGTGATTCGCGCATTCGAAGGTCGTGATCGTGCCGACCTCCGTCATGCCGGCGGTGTCGTGCACGGCGGCGCCCCACGCCCGCTCGATGAGCGCGCGGGTCTCGGGGATCGAGCCCGCGGGTTCACCGGACAGGATCAGCCGCCGAACCGGTGAAGCGGGCAGGTCGATCCCGAGCGCGACCGCCTCTTCGGCCAGGCGCAGCGCGTAGGTCGGGGTGGAAGCCACGACGGTCACGCCGAAGTCGATGATCTGCCGCAGCCGGGAACCGGTGGTCTGCGCACCGCCGGGCACCACGAGCGCGCCGATCCGCTGCGCCGCGTCGTGCAGTCCCCAGAACCCGATGAAGGACCCGTAGCCGAAGGCGATGTAGGCCGTGTCGTGCGCGCGGACGCCGGCACCCCAAAGCCCGTATGCCCACATTTCCGCCACCCAGGCCCAATCCTGGCGGGTGTCCATCGCGCGCAGCGGCGTGCTGCCCGAGGTCCCGGAGGTGGTGTGCACCCGGATCGACGCCTCCGGCGTGGTCACCGGCAGGTCGCCGAAGGGCGGGTTCGCCTCCTGCCCGCGCATCCACTCGGCCCTGGTGAGCAACGGGATCCGGCGCAGGTCGCCGAGATCGCGCAGCTGCCCCGGCTCGAAGCCCGCCGCGGCGAAGGTGCGGCGATAATGCGCACTCGCCATCGCGTGGCGGCTCAATACGCGCAGCTTGGCCAGCCGCAGCGAATCGAGTTCCGCACGGGTCAGCGTTTCGGTTTTCGGATTCCAATAGGGTGAGCCGAGCATACTTTCGAATGTAGCAGCGCCTGCGGCGGCGTCCAGTGTGATTCACGACCGTTTCAGTCATGCTTGAAATCGCTCGTATCAGGTTGCCCGCTCCGGGGTTCGCCACTACTTTCGAGCAAATGGGGCGTGCGGTGAAAAACCTGTTGCAGATAGGCAGCATTCGCTTTACCGCGTATTATTGGGTGACATTCCTGCTGGGACTCGGCGTCGTCGGCGAACTGTCGGTAAGAGCCGCGGCGCTGGCTTTTCCGTTCTGGGCGTTGTATTGCCTGTGCACCGAACTGGTCAACCGGATCGCCGATCGCCGCGAGGACGAAGTGAACCGTCCCGAGCGCACGGCGTTGTGCCTGGCACTGGGCTGGCGCCGGGTCGGCATCCTGGCCATCGCGGGATGGTCGGCGCTCATCGCGGCCGACATCGCCTGGCTGATCAGCGAACCGGGCACTCCCCTGCTGTTCATGCTGGCGTACGCCGCCGTGATCAGCCTGTCCTATTCCTGGGGTCCCCGGCTGAAACAGCGCCCGATCCTGGGCCAGCTCACACTGACCATGCCGCTGGTGATGCCCTACCTCACCGGGATCGCGGTCGCGGGCGACTGGCGGCTGATGGCGGCGCCGGGCCTGCCGGGCGCGGCGATCCTCATGGTGCTGGCGCTCGGCCTGGTCGGTATCAAGGACATCACCGACGTCGAGGGTGACCGGCTGATCGGCTACCGCAGCCTGTGGGTTCGCCTCGCCGAGGCGAACCGCCGGTGGATGGGCTGGTCGGCGATGGCCCCATTGCTCCCGCTGACCGTGCTGGCCGTGGCGGGCTGGCTGCCGATGCGGACGCTCGCGTTGTGGCTGCTGGTCCCGTTGTCCTGGGCGACGATCGCGGTGGCCGCCCGCGCGGTGGGCACTTCGGTCACCTACGCCGCGCGCGAGGTCATGCACTGCCATCTGGCGCTGTGCCTGGCGGCCACGCTGGCGGCGACCGTGTTCACCCCGCTCGCACTGGTTTGTGCCGGTCTCGGGCTCGTGTTCTGGCTGGCCGCTTCGCGGTACGCGCACTGGGGCCCGTCGCTGAGCCGGAATGACGTCGCCGCGTGGCTCCGGCTGCTCGGCGCCGTGCGGAAATCGAAGACACAGGAGGCTTGATGGATCTCGAATCGACACGGGGACAGGTGCGCGACATCGCGCTGGAGATCCTGGAGCTCGACACCGCCGAACTGCCGTCCGACGCCGATTTCTACGAGGTGGGTGGCGATTCGCTGGCGTTGCTGGAACTGATCACCAAGGTGGAGAAGCACTTCGGCGTCCGCTTCGACGACGACGTCGCCAACAGCCTGCGGTCGGTCGAGGACATCGTGCGGGAACTCCATGCCGCTGCGTGAACCACGACCGTCCGACGTCGTGGTCACCGGCTGCGGGGTCGTCTCCCCCGTCGGCATCGGCACCACAGCGTTCGGCGCGGCGATCACTTCGGGCGTCGTCGGCACCCGCGAGGTGCGGCGGTTCCCGACCGACGGCTATGGCACCCATCGCGCGGGCGAGGTCCTCGATCTCGCGGTGGACGAAGACCTGCCACGCTCGGTCGGCTACGTGCTGACCGCGGCCGGTGAAGCACTCCTACAGGCGGACCTCGACCCCGTCGGAGCGCGGGTCGGCCTGGCACTCGGCACGGTCATGGGCACCCGGCCGCACCTGGAGGAGCTCATCCGGCGCGGCGGTGACCTCGGCGCTGACGACACCTGGTCGGCGCCGCACGCGCTGACCACGATTCCGGCCAGGCGGCTGGGTTTGCGCGGGCCGAGGACGGTGCTGTGCACCGGATGCTCCGCCGGGAACGACGCGCTCGCATCGGCCGCCGAGGCCATCCGGTCGGGTGCGGCCGACGCGATGCTCGCGGGCGGCGCCGACGAGCTGTCCGAGACCGTCTTCGCCATGTTCACCAGCCTGCGCGCGCTCGCCGCCGATGCGGTGCGGCCGTTCGACCGGAACCGCGGTGGTCTCATGCCTGCCGAAGGCGCGGGCTTGCTGGTGCTGGAAAGCCGTGCGTCGGCGGTCAAACGTGGCGTACCGGTGCTCGCGGAGGTGCTCGCCGGAGCGTCGGCGTCGGACGCCCATCACATGACCGCCCCGCATCCGGACGGCGCCGGACTCCGGCGCTGCGCGACCGCGGTCCTGGAACGCTCGGGCACCCCTGCGGCCGAGGTCGGCTACGTCAGCGCGCACGGCACCGGCACACCGGTCAACGACGTGCTGGAGGCCAAGGTGCTGGCCGAGGTGTTCCCCGGACCGCGGCGACCGGCCGTCTCCTCCATCAAGGGCATGCTCGGGCACTCGCAGGGCGCGGCCAGCGCGATCGAATCGGTGGCCTGCGTGCTGGCGCTCAACACCGGCCTGCTGCCGGGCAACCCGACGCTGGCGGACCCGGATCCGGACTGCGACGGCGTCGATCTCATCCACGGTGACGTGCGGGAAGCCGAGATCAGGTACGCGCTGAACGTCGCGCACGGTTTCGGCGGAACGGTGTCCGCTGTTCTTTTCGGAGCAGGCGTATGAACCGGGAAGTGGCGATTTCGGGACTGGGCGCGGTGACCGCCGCCGGAACGACCCCCGACGAGCTGTTCGATGCCTTGCTGGCCCGGGAATCCTTCTTCCGTGAGGGCGCCGCGGGCTTGGCCGCCTACGCGGCACCGCCGCCGGTCGCCGAGGTGCTCGGCACCAAGGGAGTGCGCACGCTGCCGCGTGACGTGCGGATGTTCCTGTGCGCGGCGCTGCCCGCGGCCGCCGGGCTCGACTCCGTTGCCCGTGACCGAATCGGTGTCGTCTGCGCCACCTTGGACGCGGGCCTCGGCGAATACGCGAGTGTCTTCCGCGCCACCCGTGAAGAGGGCAGGGTCGGGGCGAACCCGGCGCTCGCGCCGTACACCGGGTTCAACGCGGTCACCGCGGCCACCACGATCCGGCTCGGCGCGCACGGGCCCGGTCTCACCCTTTCGTCCGGCCCGGCGGCCGGGCTCGAAGCGCTGATCACCGCGGCCGGGATGGTCGGTGACGGCACCGCCGACGCGGTGATCGCGGGCGGCGTCGACGTGCTCACCAGTGATCATCCCAAGACCAGCGGTCCCGCGACGCCAGGCGAAGCGGCGGCCGCGCTCGCGCTGACCCCGGCGGGACCGGACAGTGACGTCGTCATCGCGGCTACCGCGTCGGCGACCGCGGTACCCGGCGACACAGCCGCTTTGCGTTCCGCGGTAAAGGAAGCGATAGCGAAGATCGGTGCCTCGGCGGGCGCGGTCATCGCGGCCGATGACCCGGCATTGTCGGGCGCGATCGAGGACACGCTCGGCGCCTCAGTGCCGGTCGCCGCGATCGCGGGCACGACCGGCAGCACGCGAGGTGCGGATGGCGCGCTGCTGGCGTTGACCGCCGTGCTCGCGCTGCGCCGCCGGATCGTGCCACCAGTGGCGCCCCTCGGCGAGCCCTCCGTCCTGTGCTTGGCCGCCGAACCGGACGGGCGTGTCTTCGCCGTGCTGCTGCGGGGAGCGGCCCGATGAACGCCGTGACCTGGTTCCTCGACCGGCATTCCGCCGAAGGCCGGGGCGCCACGCCCTGCCTGCACGCCAACGGCCGTGAGGTCAGCTATGGCGAACTGCTGGAACTGTCCCAGCGAGCCGCCGGGTTGCTGCGCGGCGCCGGGATCGCTCAAGGCGACCGCGTCCTCATCGCGATGGACGACAGCCCGGTGACCGTCGCCTGCGTCTTCGGCGCGATGCGGCTGGGCGCCATCGCGGTCCCGGTGAACCCGAAGCTCGACCCTGCCGACGTGCTGAACCTGGCCGAGCGGTCCGGCGTGCGCGCGATGTTCCTCGCGAGCGAGCCGCCCGCTCAGCCTGGCGTCACCGTCTGGCTGAGCGGTGCGTTGGACGCGGCTCTGGCCGCCGCCGAGCCGGTGCTCGACACGGCCGAGGTGGACCCGGACGCTCCGGCGCTGATCCAGTACACCTCGGGCAGCACCGGAGCACCGAAAGGCGTGGTGCATCGGCATTCCGGGTTGCTGGCGCTGCCGCGTACCACCGGCGCGCGGTTCGGGCTGACACCGGCCGACCGGTGTTTCTCCACGCCCAAACTGTCCTTCGGCTACGGCTTCGGCAATTCGGTGCTGCTGCCGTTCGCGGCGGGCGCGAGCAGTGTGCTGCTGGAACGTCCGGCGGACCCGTACGCGGTCGCGCACGCGCTGCGTACCGCTCGGCCGACGCTGTTCTTCTCGGTGCCCGCGCTGTACGCGGCCTTGCTCAGCACCCCGGACCGGCTCGATTTCAGCGGGGTGCGGTGCTGTGTCGTCGGCGGCGAAGGCCTGCACGCCAGGCTCGTCGAGCGCTGGCGGGAGGTCACCGGGCACGAGCTGATCAACGCGCTCGGGTCGACCGAATGCCTGCACATCGTGCTCACCTCGCAGCCGGGCCGCGCGGACCTGGGCGATCCCGTGCCGGGCGTCGAGGTGAAGGTCGTCGGCGAAAACGAGGCCGAGGGCGAGGCCTATGTGCGCGGCCCGCTCACGGCGTCGCACTACTGGAACGCTCCCGCCGAGACCGCGGCCGTGTTCCGCGACGGCTGGGTGCGCACCGGCGATGTGCTGCGCCGTGACCGGGACGCGTGGCACTACATCGGGCGGACCGACGACATCGTCAACGTCGGCGGCTTCAAGGTCGTCCCGTCGCAGGTGGAAGCCCGGCTGCTGGAACACGAAGCGGTCGCCTCGTGCGCGGTGGTCGGCACCTCGGCAGGCGAGTTCGAACTGTCCACTGTGGTCGCTTACGTCGTGCCGACCGGCGAGCACGCCGATCTGGAACGGGCACTGCGCAGGCACGCGCGTGCGCGGCTGGCGCCACCGGAACGGCCTGCCCGCTACCTGTTCACCGACCGGCTGCCGACCACGGTCACCGGCAAGGTCTCCCGATTCCGCCTGCGCGAACTCGCGAACGTCCACTCTGGGGAAGGAAAACGATGAACAACCCGATCCACACCGCCGAGGACCCGGCGGTCTACTTCGACCCGCTGGGCGAGGCGTTCCGCGCGGACCCGTTCGAGCTCTACCGGCGATTGCTGGAGGAGGCGCCGGTGCACCGCGGCGCGATGGGCGCCTGGTTCGTCACGCGCTACGCGGACGTCGCGACCCTGCTGCGCGACGGCAGGCTCGGCAAGGAGTTCACCCAGTCGTCATTCTTCGACGAGCTCGAGGCGGTCACCCTGCAGCCGCGGTTCCTCGAGCGCGCGCCCGAGGACCCCGACAAGCCGTTCCTGCTGTGCGATCCGCCGTTCCACACCCGCCAGCGCGCGCTGCTCACCCAGGCGTTCAGCCCGGCGGTGGCGCGCGGCATGCAGGCCGAGATCGACCGCATCGTCGGCGAACTGCTGGACGAGGCCGAGCGCAAACCCGATTTCGACGTGGTCGCCGATCTCGGCGACCCGCTGCCGCTCAAACTGCTGGCGAGCCTGTTCGGCGTGCCCGCCGACGAATACGACGAGTACGCCGCACTGGCGACAACGCCCGCCGGTGCGCTCGACGTGCTGCAGGACCAGTCACCGGAGGCGGTCGCCCAGCGGCGCGCCGAGCTGGAGGCGTTGCAGCGGTACTTCCTGAAACTGATAGAGCGGCGGCGCGCGGAGCCCGGCGACGACCTGATCACCCGGCTGCTGAACGCCGCGGTGGAGGGCGACAAGCTCACCGACGGCGAGGTCGTCTGCGCCGCCATCGTGCTGATCGTCGCCGCCTATGGCGCGACGAAGTGCTTCGCTGCCAACGCTTTCCTGATGTTCGCGCGGTACCCGGACCAGTTCGACCGGCTGCGCGCGAACCCGGAGCTCGCCGAGTCCGCGGTCGACGAGGTCTCCCGCTTCGAGCCGCCGGTGCACGCCGTCGGCCGCGAAGCGACCGCGCGCATCGAACTCGACGGCCACGTGATCGAGCCCGGCGACACGGTCATGCCGCTGATCGCCGCCGCCAACCGCGACCCGGAGAAGTTCGAGGACCCCGACGTGTTCGACATCGGGCGCGCCAACCACAAGGCTCAGATGGGCTTCGGCGTCGGGATCCACTACTGCCCCGGCACCGTCCTGTCGAAGCCCGCCGGCGCGGCCCTGTTCCGCGAGCTCGCCAAGCGCTACCGCCGCATCCGGCTCGCCGACGCCCCGCTCGAGTACAAGCCGGGCTTCGGCCTGCGCGGACCCGAGCGCCTGCACGTCATCTTCGACGCCTGACCCACGTGAACGCCACTTTCGCAACGTTGAACGTTGCGGAAGTGGCGTTCACGTCGTCAGAGCAGGCGGCGGATGGGGACCGCGCCGCGGGCGCGTTTGCTCCACTCGCGCGGGTAGCCGAGTGAGACCTCTTCGAAGCGGACGCCGTCGGCGTGGGTGGTGCGCGGGATGTGGAGGTGACCGTAGACGGCGATCTCCGAGCGGTAGCGGATGTGCCAGTCCTCGGTCTCGGTCGTGCCGCACCAGAGCGCGAACTCGGGCCAGTACAGCGGCTCGGTCGGGTGGCGGTGCAACGGCCAGTGCGACATCAGGATCGTGCCGTGGTCCTCGGGGATCGCGTCGAGGCGCTCGGTGCTGAGCTTGAGGCGCTCGGCGCACCAGGCCTGCCTGCTCGGGAACGGGTCCGGGTGCAGGAAGTACTCGTCGGTGCACACCACGCCCGCCTCGCGCGCCTGCGCGAGCGCCTCCTCGAGCGAGACGTCGCGAGCCGCCTTCGTGCGCCAGCTGTAGTCGTAGAGCAGGAAGAGCGGCGCGATCGTCAACGGCCGGTGGGCGTGCTCCCAGACCAGGTAATCGTCCTCCGGCGTGACGACATCGATCTCGCGGCAGCGCTCGACCAGGTGCTCGTAGCGGGCCTGGCCGCGCAACTGGCACTCGTCCTTCCCAGTCGTCCACAGCTCGTGGTTGCCGGGTACCCAGGCGACCTTCGCGAAGCGGCCGCGCAGCGTGCGCAGCACGTCGATGACGACGTCCACCCGCTCGGCCACGTCACCCGCGACGAGCAGCCAGTCGTCGGGCGCGTCCGGGATGACCTGATCGACTAACGGGGCATTGCCCTCGTGGGTGACATGGAGATCGCTGGTCGCGAACAGGCTCGGCACCCCACCACCGTACCTAGGCCGGCTGGAGTACCGCTGTCCGCACAAGCCCGGTCAACACGACCACCGCGCCCGCGAGATGCAGCAAGGCCTGGGCGTTGAGCAGCACAGGCAGCCCGAGGATGTCCACAAGCGCTCCCGCGGCGAGTGAACCGAGTGCCGTGCAGCCCGCCATGGCCGCGAACGCCGTGCTCAGTACCCTGCCGACCTGTGACGGCGGCGTCGCCGTCTGGATCACCGTCAGCAGGCCGGTGCCCGCGAAGACGCCTGGTCCGCCCACCGCCATGAACAGTCCGATGTAGACACCGAGCGCCGTGGTCAGCTGCGGGCCGTTCCAGATCAGCAGCGTCACCACGCTCAACGCCAGCGAGCCCCAGCCGAGCAGTTTCTCCGGCGCGACACGCTTCGCGGCCGTCGCGACGACAATGCCTGCCGCCAGTCCCCCGACCGCCTGGACTCCGCGCAGCAGTCCGGTTTCCGCCTCGCCGCGGCCGAGCACGGTGAGCACGAACAGCACGAACCCGACCAGGAACATGCCCTGCGCCAGCGACGACAGCACGACCCACGCACTCGCCACCCGCAGACGGCGGCTGTCGCGGATCGCGGCGAGCCCCGCCATCCACGCCCGGATGACAGGCTCCCGTTCCGGCACGGCCACGGGCACCGCGTGGAACGGTTTGAGCAGCAGCGCGAACGCGACCACGAGCGTGGCGGAGTAGGCGGCGACGACCCAGCCGAGCCCGGCCGTACCCAGCACCAGCCCGCCGAGCCAGCCGCCGACGAGCCGGGCGACATTCCCGTTGACGCTCATCAGGCCGTTCGCTGCGGTGACCCGCTCGGCCCCGACGAGGTCCGGCACCAGCGCCGACCGCGCGGGCTCGAACAGCGACGCGAGCGCCGCCTGCCCCGCGACGACCAGGTAGACGACGGCCTGGCCGTCCGCGAGCAGCAGTGGCACCGCGACCGCGGCCTGCCCCGCGCACACGAAACAGAGGAGCCGCCGCCGGTCCGCCCGGTCGGCGAGCACCCCGGCGACCGGGCTGAGCAGCAACGCGGGCACCAGGCCCAGCGCGATGCTCGCGGCGGTCGATGCCGCCGACCCGGTCAGCCGGTAGAGGTAGATCGGCAACGCGACCTGCAGCATCCATTCGGCGGACTCGGAGAAGAACGCCGCCGTCCACAGCCTGGCGAACGAGGGCTGCCGCAGCAGGCCGGTCATCGCGACGGCTTCCCGTCCGCCTCGATACGCGGCACCGCACGCAAGCCGACATGCACCGGGCGAGCGTCGCCGGGGGCGTCCTGGCGGATCGGGGCGACGTACGGGCGCAGCAACGCGTCGATCTGCCCGACCAGCTCGGTCAGCTCCGACGGCGTCACGCGCAGCGCGTAGAAGTTGAAGCCCGCCGCGGCCTGCCATTCGGGCTCAAGCTGCTCACGCGTGTCGAGAAACCGTTGCGTGAGCTGCTGATCCTGTCCCAGCATCGCCGCGGCCATGCCGAGCGCGGCGGGATCCAGGTTGTCCTCGAGTTCCAGCCCGACGTGCTTCGCGCGCCACGGGCGTTCCCTGCCGTCCTCCGCGTCCACCCGTTCGACCAGGCCGAACGAGGCCAGCTGGCGCAGATGCCAGCTGCAGTTCGACGCCGACGAGTCGACAGCCTCGCCGCACTCGCTCGCGGTGCGCGGGCCGACGGCGCCCAGGTAGTCGAGCAGCGCGGCGCGCAACGGGTGCGCCAGCGCCCGCATCAGCGCGGCGTCCCGTACCCGTTCCCGTGGTGGCAGCTCGGTCATCGCGACCCCAATCTGAAAGACTTCTTTCGAAAGTACTCTTTCAGATTTCGGCCCGTCAAACTCGGGGTTGCTAACACTACAGTCGTTGCGTTAGAGTGATCGCACTATGGACAACTGACGCCCTGATTCCACCCGCGCCCGAGGCCTTCGCCCGGCGGGTAGCTCATTTCTCGTACCCAAGGGCTGATGTCTCATGTCTTTTTCCTTGCATGCTCGCGATCTCGTCTTCTCCTACGGTGACCGTGTCGTCTTCGACGGCGTGTCCTTGACGGCGGGCGCCGGGCAGCGGCTCGGGCTCGTCGGCGAGAACGGCATCGGCAAGTCCACGCTGCTGCGGCTGCTGGCAGGCGTCGAGGAACCACACGGCGGTTCCGTCGAACTCGGCGGTGACCTGGGCTTTCTCCTCCAGGAGCTGCCGTTCGAACCGTCGGACACGTTCGCCGACGTCATCGACGACGCGCTCGCCGAGATCCGCGTCCAGGCACGCAGGCTCGACGAACTCGCCGAGCGCATGGCCACCGAAGAGGACGCGGTCGCCGAATACGGGCGCGTGCTCGACTGGGCACAGGCGCATGAACTCTGGGACGCGGACCGCCGCGCCGAGATCGTCTGCGCGGGCCTCGGACTGGCGAGCATCTCCCCCGCTCGCCGGCTCAGCACGCTTTCGGGTGGCCAGCGGTCCCGGCTGGGACTGGCCGCGCTGCTGATCAGGCAACCGGAAACGCTGCTGCTGGACGAGCCGACCAACCATCTCGACGACGACGCGATGGAGTTCCTCGAAAAGCACCTCTCGGCGCTCGCGGGCGTCGTGGTGCTGTCCTCGCACGACCGGGTCTTCCTCGACGCGGTGTGCACCGACATCGTCGACCTCGATCCGGCGCTCGGCGGGCCGACACGGTACGGCGGCGCCTACACCGAATACCTCGGGCACAAACGTGCCGAGCGCACGCGATGGGAGCAACGCTTCGCGGAAGAACAAGAACAACTCAAGGAGCTGAAGGAGTCCGTCGCGGTGACGGCCCGCGCCGTCGCGCACAACCGGCCCTCGCGCGACAACGACAAGATGAGCTACAACTTCTTCGGCGGGCGCGTGCAGAAGCAGGTGTCACGGCGGGTCCGCAACGCCCAGCTGCGGCTCGACGAGCTGACCCGTGACCAGGTGCGCAAGCCACCGGCGCCGTTGAAGTTCGCCGCCGCGCTCACCGGTTCCACCGATGAGGACCGGCTTTTGCTGTCGCTGCGGGACATCGACGTGCCCGGCCGTGTCCACATCGGACAGCTGGACGTGTCGAGCGGCGCGCGGTTGCTGGTGACGGGCGGCAACGGCGCGGGCAAGTCGACGCTGCTGTCGGTGCTCGCCGGGCAGCTCACTCCGGCGAGCGGGTCGGTCCAGCGGGCGCGTGGCGTCCGGGTCGGCTTGCTCGAACAGGACGTCGTGTTCACCGACCCGGCGAAGTCCGCGCGACAGCTCTATCCCGAGAACGCGCCGTCGCTGACCCAGCTCGGCCTGCTCGCGCCACGCGATCTGGGCAAGCCGGTCGGCACGCTCTCGGTCGGGCAGCGGCGGCGGCTCGCGCTGGCATTGCTGCTCGCGGACCCACCGCACGTCCTACTGCTCGACGAGCCGACCAACCACATTTCCCTGTCACTGGCCGAAGAACTGTTCGCGGCGCTGGACACCGCGCCGGGCGCGGTCGTCATCGCGTCACACGACCGATGGCTGCGACGTAGCTGGCACGGCGAGCGGCTGGCGCTACGGCAGAACGAAGGGTGAGATGCCGAAACACACCGCGTAGAGGAACATCCCGGCCGCGAGGCCGCCGTCGAAATCAGCGAGATCGACGGCGGCGTAACCGAAGAAGACCGCAAGCAGCGCGCCGACGATGACAGCGAAAGGAGTGCGTTGGTCGACGGACTCCAGGTACGTGGAATCACTCATGCCCTCAGTACGCACGAGCGGCCGCCGAGGTTGCCTCACGACCCCACGCTTACTTGCGGCCGAAGGCGTAGATGACCTCGGCGGTGAGCAGTTGCTCCTCGTCGGCACGCAGGAGGCCAGCGACCGTGGTGGTGAACTCGCGCTCGAAGCTCGCCATCTGCTCGGCGGTGAGCGAGGCCATCGCGTCGTGGCAGGTGCCGCGGGCGTGCGCCTCCCAGGCGTACGCGAGGTCCGAGCGGGCGAAGCGCACGGACTCCTCTGCCACGTTCAGCGGGCTGAACCCGGTGTCGCGCAAGGCTTGGCGGCACCGGGCCGCCGAGCCGAGCGGGGTGGCGGGGTCGTCCAGGGTGAGCCCGTACGCGCGTGCCTGCTCGCGGAACAGCCGCCCGGCGACCGGGGAACCCGCGCGCATGGTCGAAAAGCCGACGATCCCGCCCGGCTTGAGAAGGCGGTGCCACTCCCCGAGCGCGGTCTCGACGGGCAGGTAGAGCAAGCCCGCGGAACACAGGACCATGTCGAAGAAGGCGTCGGGGAACTGGTCCAAACGGGTGGCATCCGCTTTGAGGAAGCCGACGTTCGGCAGCCGGACCGTCTCCTTGGCGACGTCGAGCATGCCGCGCGAGACGTCGACACCGGTCACATGCCCGGTCGGCCCGACCGCACGCGCGGCGGCGCCCGCGGCGAGTCCGGTGCCGGTCGCCGCGTCCAGAATGCGCAGGCCAGGCGCGGGTGCCGCGAGCTCGACGAGCCGTTCCGCGTAGCGGCCATGCCAGGTGTTGCCGTCGTACGTCGCCGCCCGCCGGTCGAAGACGGCCTTGATCCCCGAGGCACTTTTCATACCTCTCATACGCACTAGCGGCCGGATCGGTTGCTTTCGTTCCGAATCCCTGCCCGGCCGAGTACGCGCCGCCGTGCCCGCACCCGCGTGATCATGAGGCCCACCGGCATGATCACGAACCCGGCGACGCGGAGGAGGACGCTCAGATCGTCGAGCGTGAAGCCACCCGCCGGCCGGTCGAACAGATAGTAGACGCCAAGGGCCGCGAGCCCCACCAGCATCAGCGGGCAGATCGTGAACACCAGTGCGTCGAGCCTGCGCCGCTCCGGCGACTCCCACTTGGCCCGTTCCTCGCGCGCACGAGCGCGAGGCGCCATGGGCCGCCGCGACTCCGGCGCGGCTTTGGCGACGGCCGATCGCCGCTCGATTCGCTGTCTGCGGCCCATCGGCCGGATCGGTTCTTCGTTCCCCATGCCGGCTATACGCCGGCCAGGCGGGACCGGTTGCCCGGTCCCGCCTGTGCGCTAGAGCACGACGCCGAGCAGCGCGTCGACGGCCGTGCGCACCAGCGAAGGCGCGCCGGTGTCGGTGCCGCTGCGCTTCAACGCCTCGTCGGCCCACGCGTCGATGGCCGTGAGCGCCTGCGGGGTGTCGAGGTCGTTCGTGAGGTGGTCACGCACGCGCGCGACCAGGTCCTCCGCCGACGGACCGGCGTCGAGCGACACCGCTTCACGCCACCGCGCGAGCCTGGCCTGTGCGTCGGCGAGCAGCGCGTCGCTCCAGGGGCGGTCGCTGCGGTAGTGACCGGCGAACAGCGCCAGCCGGATCGCCGACGGGTCGACCTTGTCGGCACGCAGGCGCGACACGAAGACCAGGTTGCCGCGCGACTTGGACATCTTCTCGCCGTCGAGGCCGATCATCCCGGCGTGGACGTAGTGCCGGGCGAACGGGTGATCGCCCGCCTGGGCCTCGGCGTGCGCGGCGCTGTACTCGTGGTGCGGGAACGCCAGGTCGGAACCGCCGCCCTGGACGTCGAAGGCCAGGCCGAGGCGGTTGACCGCGATGGCGCTGCACTCGATGTGCCAGCCGGGACGCCCGGCGCCGAGCTCGGACTCCCAGGACGGCTCGCCGTCGCGGGCCGTGCGCCAGAGGAGCGCGTCGAGCGGGTGGTGCTTGCCGGCGCGGCCGGGGTCGCCGCCGCGCTCGGCGAAGAGCTTGTTCATCGTCTCGACGTCGTAATTGGACTCGTAGCCGAAGCGGCCGGTGGCCGAGTGGTCGAAGTAGACATCGGGGTGCTCGGGATCGTCCACGCGGTAGGCCGAACCGTTGGCCAGCAGCTTCGCGATGACCTCGACGATCTCCGGGATGCTCTCGACCGCGCCGACGAACTCACGCGGCGGCAGGACGCGCAGCGCGACCATGTCCTCGCGGAACAACGCGGTCTCGCGCATGCCGAGCACGACCCAGTCGTCCTTGTCGCGCTCCGCGCGCTCGAGGAGCGGCTCGTCGATGTCCGTGACGTTCTGGACGTAGTGCACCTCGTGCCCCGCGTCCAGCCACAAGCGGTTGACCAGGTCGAACGCCAGGTAGGTCGCGGCGTGACCGAGGTGTGTCGCGTCGTACGGCGTGATGCCGCAGACGTAGATCCGCGCCACCTCACCGGGCGAGGTCGGGCGGATCTGCCCTGTCGCGGTGTCGTGGAGGCGCAACGGGCGGGGGGTCCCGGGGACCCGGGGCACGTCAACCGATGACCAGCTCTGCATCCTTCGACTGTAAAGCGCGCCCCGGATCCCCATCTCGCCCGGTGGGAATGATCTATCTCACCGGGCCGCGTTGGCCCTCACCGCGTCCCGGATGAACTCGGCCAGTCCCGGCCGCTGGTCCGGTTCGCGGACCAGGAAACCGAGCTGGACCGGGTCGGTCACGTACAGCTCGGCGACCTGCGCCTGCCGCTCATGGGAGCACTCCCCCATGAACCGGCCCAGCATCGCCCGGTGCTCCTCGGCGAGGTCCATCGCCGCCGGGCCCGTGGCCGCGGCGCCGGAGTCGACGACCGCGAGCAGCCGGTCCACCCAGGACTGCCGCAGCGCCTCGGCGTCGATCCAGTCCTGTTTGCTCATCGACGACACCACCGCCTGCCCCCGCTGCCACTCCGGCGTGCCGCCCCAGTTCGCGGCGACCTGCTCGGCGTAACCCTCCGGCTCGGTGAACCCGCCGAAGACCTCGAGCTTCTCTTCGGGTGTCAACGCATGCCCCATCGTTCTTGCCTCCATCGCGTGCTCGACGGACGCGACCATCCGCTCCAGCCGCCGGATGCGCTCCACCAGCAGCTCGTGCTGCCGTTTCAGGTGGGCCAGCGCATCGGTGCCCGGATCGTCGACGAGGGTCGCGATCTCGTCGAGTGCGAACCCGAGTTCCCGGTAGTAGAGGACGCGCTGCAGCCTGTCCACATCGGACTCGCTGTAGCTCCGATAGCCCGCCGGGCTCCGCCCGCTCGGCGAGAGCAGGCCGATCTCGTCGTAGTGGTGCAGCGTGCGCACCGTGATCCCGGCCAGCCCGGCGACCTTGCCCACCGGATACTCCATGGTTCGCCCTTTCTTACGGCCGTTCGGCCCTGACTGGATTCACACTGGCGCCTAACGTCGCGTGAGGGTCAAGCGTGAGCGCTGGACACCGGAACTTACCGCGAGTAAGAAGGGACGTATGGTGCTGCGCACGGAACTGGCTCCCCTGCCGCCCGGGCCCCGTCTGCCGATCGCGCTGCAGACGGTCGCCTTCGGCAACTTCCGCCATCTGCTGGTGCCGATACTGCGCCGCCGCTACGGCGATGTCATCTGCCTCAGGCTCTATCCGGAGCGCAAGGTGGTGCAGCTGGCCAACCTCGAGCACATCAAGACGGTGTTCGGCGGCCCGGTCACCACCTTCCACGCCGGCGAGGGCAACATGATCCTCAAGCCGCTGATGGGCGAGCATTCGGTGCTGCTGACCGACGAGGACGTCCACCTGCGTGCCCGCAAGCTGCTGATGCCCGCCTTCCACGGCGCCGCGCTGCGCGGCTACCGCGACATGATCACCGAGCTGACGGTCGCCGAGGTCGAGCGCTGGCCGTCCGGCAGGCCGTTCCGCTCCCACGACCGGATGCGCGCGCTCACGCTGGAGATCATCCTGCGGGTGGTCTTCGGCGTGAGCACCGGTCCGCGCCTCGACGAGCTGCGCCCGCTGCTGAACCGCCTGCTGGAGATCGGCCCGCTCGACATTTTCGGCTGGCACAACCCGAAACTGCAGCGCTACGGCCCCTGGAAGCGCAACCTCCAGGTCCAGCAGCGCGTCGACGAGCTGCTCTACGCCGAGATCGCCGAGCGGCGGCAGGTGTCCGATCTGGACTCTCGCGCGGACGTCCTTTCGCGACTGCTGACCGTGCCGGTCGACGACGACCGCCTGTCCGACGCCGAGTTGCGCGACCAGCTCGTCACGCTGCTGCTGGCCGGGCACGAGACGACCGCGACCGCGCTGGCCTGGTCGCTCCACGACCTGGCGCGTAACCCGATCGAGCAAGCCGCCGCGCTGACGGCGGCCGACACCGGCGACGAGAAGCACCTGGAGGCGATCGCCAAGGAGGCCATGCGCCTGCATCCGGTGCTCGGCGAGGTCGCGCGCAGGCTCACCGAGGACATCGAGATCGGCGGCTACCGCATCCCCGCCGGGTACACGGTGATGCCCTCGATCAACATGGTCCAGCTGGATTCGGCACACCACGCGGATCCGCTGACGTTCAGGCCTTCACGGTTCCTCGACGGGAACAGCCCGCCTCCGGGCAGCTGGATGCCGTTCGGTGGTGGCGTCCGTCGCTGCCTCGGGGCGGGATTTTCCTTGCTGGAAGCCACGATCGTGCTCCGCGAGGTGCTCACGCGGTTCCAGCTCACGCCCGACCGGACGCGGGTCGAGCCGCAGCGGCCCCGGAACATCACGATGGTGCCGGGGCGCGGCGCCCGCGTCGCGGTCACTCCGCGGTAGCCCTGCGCAGCGGCCGCAAGGTCAGCACCGCCACGACCGCCATGATCGCCACCGCGGTCCAGGCGGCCGTGTGGAAGCCGGAGGTGAACGCCTCCCGGACGTGGCCGAGAAGGACCGGGTCGTGGCGTTCGGTGGCCTGCTCGAGGCCGTCCACCCAGGATCCGTCCGCGGTGCCGAACTTCGCGCGGTAGACCACCGTGCCGATGCTGCCGAGCAGCACCAGGCCCATCGCGATGCCGAGTTCGTTCGCGGTCTGCGCGAACGAGGCGGCCGAGCCTGCGCGGTCGGCCGGCGCGTGCGACATGACGTCGTTCATGAGGAACGGGAACGCCGCGCCGATCCCGCCGGTCGTCAGCACCGAGGCCGCGACCAGCGTCAGCAGGCCGGCGAGCCCGTCGGGCGTGAGCGCGAACAGGGTGAACCCGGCCAGCATCAGCACCATGCACGCCGCGACGATCTTGGCGGGGTCGATCTTGCGGCCGAGCCACGGGCCGAGGTTGGCGGCGATCATCATGGCCCCCATCTGCGGCAGCAGCCACAGCGCCGAGGTGAAGGGCGTCAGTCCGTGCACCGACTGCAGGTAGAACGAGGCGAACAGGGACGTCCCGCCCATCACCAGCGCGGTCAGCAGCAGCACCCACATCGTGCGTGCCACGCCGGGGCGGCGCAGCAGCCCGAGGTCGACCAGCGGGTGTTCGAGGTGGTTCTGCCGCCGGACGAACACGGCACCCAGCACGAGCCCGGCCACCGCCGCGCCGATCGCGGCGAGCGTCCAGCCGTTGTTGACGATCGACTTGAGCGCGTACACGACCAGCAGGATCGACGCGAGGCAGAGCACGGCGCTGCGGACGTCCGGCTTGCCCGGGTCGGTGGCGCGGAACTCGGGCAGCACCTTCGGCGCGGCGAGGACGGTCAGCGCCATGACCGGCACGCCCATCAGGAACACCGCGCCCCACCACCAGTTCTCGACCAGCACACCGCCGATCAGCGGCGCCACGGCCATCCCGGTCAGGAAGCAGGTCATGTAGGCGCCCATCGCGGACACCGACTTCTTCGGGTCGGGGTAGATCTGCCCGATCAACGCCATCGAGGCGGGCATGATCGCCGCACCGGCGACACCCATGACCGCGCGGGTCACGATGATCATCCACGGTTCGGTGGCGAACGCGGCGATCGCCGAGGCCAGCGCGAACACGGCCGCGCAGGCCACGATCAGCCTGCGGCGGCCGATCCGGTCGCCGACCGTGCCCATGGTGATCATGGTGCCGCCGACCATGAAGCCGTAGATGTCGTTCATCCACAGCAGCTCCGCCGGTGACGGGCGCAGGTCGGCGGCCATCCGCGGCAACGCGACGTTGAGGACGCTGATGTCGATCGCGATCAGCAGCGACGGCAGGGCCAGCAGCGCCAGCGCCAGCCGCGGGCTGCGGATGGCCACGCCCGGCGAAGTGAGTGTCATGTGTTTCTCCCGGTGAGGATCTCGGCTCTCACCAGTACGACGGATACCTCCACCGCTTTTCGACATCCTCCGCGAAATTCTTCGAAAGAAGTTTCCGGCCCTCAGTAGGCCTTGATGTCGACGCTCTTCGCGGCGCGCGAGGCGCCACCGGTGATCATGTTCTTCCAGGGCATGTACTGCAGCATGCGGATGTTCTGGTTGCGGAAGCCGATCATGCCGCGCGTCTCCGGGACGAACCACTTGCCGTTGTCGCCCGCGGACTTCTGGCCCTTGGCGACGTAGTCGCGCATGTGCTGCTCGTAGCGGGCGAACGCGATCGGGTAGTCACCGCCGACCGCCTTCAGCTCGCCCGCCAGGAAGTACGCGCCGACCAGCGCGAGGTCCGTGCCCATGCCGGACAGCGGGGACGCGCAGTGCGCCGCGTCGCCGACCAGCGCGACCCGGCCGCGCGACCAGCTGTCGAGCTGGACCTGGCTGACGGAGTCGAAGTAGAAGTCCTTCGCGTCCCACATCGCCTCGAGCAGCTGCGGCACGACCCAGCCTTCGCCCGCGTAGGCCTCGGCGAGGATCCGCTTCTGGGCCTTGGTGTCGCGGCGGTCGTAGTCGAGCTTGTCTGAGGTGAAGTAGAACTGGGCCTTGGCCTCACTGTTGCCCTTGGCGCTGTACATCGCGGCGAGCTTGCCCGGCGTGTTGTAGCAGAGCTCCTGGCGGTCGAGGTTCAGGTGGTTCTCGGTGCTGAAGATCGAGACGTAGTAGCCGAGGTCCTTGACGAACTCGGACTCCGCGCCGAACGCCAGGCCGCGGATGTTGGAGTGCAGGCCGTCCGCGCCGAGCACCAGGTCGAAGGTGCGGGGCGCGGCCTTCTCGAAGGTGACGCGCACACCGTCGGCGCCGGAGACCAGGCTGGTGACGGACTCGCCCCAGAGGTACTCGACCTCGGGCTGGGTCGCGTCGAACAGCAGCTTGGCGAGGTCGCCGCGCATGATCTCCAGGTCGTCGCCCTCGCGGCCGTTGCGTGCGTCGGCGGTGAGGCCGGCGACCTGCCGGTTGTCGGCGTCGACGTAGGCGGTGCGCTCGGTCTCGGTGGCGAACGAGCGGACCTGGGTCAGCAGGCCCATCCGCTCGATGACCTCGACGGCGGCACCGCGGACGTCCACGGCGTAACCACCCTCGCGCAGCGAGGCGGCGCGCTCGACCACGGTGGGCCGGAAGCCGTGCCGTGCCAGCCAGTAAGCCAAGGTGGGCCCGGCCACGCTCGAACCCGAGATCAGGATGGTCTTGTTCCTCATGAGATCAACTATACAACTGTTCTACACGTTCGTCTAGTACAAATGTCAGGTTCACTCGGTCAGGGGGCACAGCCGGATCACAACCGCGCGCTGGCACGCTCGAAAAGCGCTCGTCACCAGGGAATTCTCCAGAGGGGAAGCATCATGAGACGTTTCCTGACCGTCATGCTGGCCGCCGTCGTTTCGCTCATCGCGCTGTCCGTCCCGCAGGCTTCGGCCACGCCCGGGGACTGGCGCTGCGAAGAGCGGAGCTTCAGCACCGATCCCGGCATCGGCCAGCCGATGGGGTACGGCTTCGTCGGCAAGAGCGGTCCCGGCGCCGCGACTCACTACTGGATGGAAGAACGGGTCTTCTTCGGCTCCGACGGCTCGGAATACCGGTTCGAGACGGCGTTCCGGGTCAACTGCGGCAGCATCTTCTTCCCGCCGACCACCACGCTCATCACCCCGGTGGCCGCGTCCGGGCAGCTGCCCTGCACCGCGCCCGGGAACTACGCCGAGGTGATCGACGGCAAGATCGTCGACCATCGGCTGATCGGCGCGAAGACCAGTCTCGCCAAGTTCACACTCGGCGGTAATACCTACTGGCTCCCCTCGAAGTACCGGTACTGGCACACCATGAAGCAGGAGCGCCCCGGCGAGTGGTTCTGGTCGGACAGCTCCGTCGCGAAGTGCCCGGCCTAAGCGGTCGTGGGTGGGGGGTGGGGGGGGGTGAAAACGGCAACAAAAACAACCCCACCCACACCGGGGGGGGGTCTTAAACCGC
>NZ_JBHWEB010000151.1:0-20761 GCF_042734395.1 Amycolatopsis sp. NPDC059657
GGTTGGTCTGGGCACCCTACACCCTCTTTTGCGTGTACAACACGCCCACCCGCGGCCCGCCCCCTGGTGTGCGTTTTTTTTTCCCCCCCACACCCCCCAACACCCCCCCCACCACAGCCAGCGTTCCCCAGCCGGGTCGTGGTGCCGGACCTAGCTTTGCCAGGCCAGCGCAGGGCGGAGGTGAGGGACAACAGGCCCTTACTCACGACGGGTACAGGTCAGCGTCAGTGGCGCCGCCCTCCCGTTGGCCTGGAACCCGAAGGTGGTGCGGCCGCCCGCGCCGATCGAGCCGTTCCATCCGGCGTCGGCGGCGACCACGCCTGCGCCATTCTGCTTCAGCGTGGTGTTCCACGCGGTGGTGACCCGCTGGTCGCCTGGCCACGTCCAGCTGACCTGCCACCCGGTCATCGCGGTGTGGCGGTCGTTGGTGACGGTCACCGTCGCGTTGTGCCCGGTGTCCCAGTCGCCGTTGACCTGCAGGCTCGCCGAGCACCCCGCCGCGGGCAGTACCAGCAAGGTGATGGAATTCGCCGGGTAGGTCGCGTCGACGCGGCCGTTGCTCACCGGGAGATCGGCGCCGCGCGTGATGGCGCCCAGATTGGCCGCACCGTAAGTGAACCGTTGCGCCGCACCGGCACCGTCGAACCCGGCCACCGAAAGCGGCGAGGTCAGGTCACCGCCGGTCTTGTTGACGACCATGACCGTCAACGCCTTGTCCGCGGAGCGCTGCGCCGCGTACACCGCCAGCTGATCCTGGTCGGCGGCGGTCGCCGAGACGCTCACATCACCGAACCGGCCGCCCGCGCCGTCGTAGTTCCGGTACATCCGGAACGCGTACGCGCCGGGGTCGGCCGGCTTGGGCTCGCCCCACATCGTGGCCAGGTCGAGGCCCTCGCGCCCGAAGATGCCCAAGACGTCGGCCTGCGCCAGCGCGCCGTTGATGTCGTCCAGCGCGCCCCAGTTGTACTCGGTGATCGCGGTCTTCGTGCCGGGGTTGTACTTGTCGATCCAGGACTTCGCCTTGCGGATGTACTGCAGCGGCGGCGCGTTGACCCCGCCGGGACCGATCCAGGTCTCCTCCACGTACGTCGGGTCCCACAGCGACCGGGTGGACCGCAGCCGCAACGCGTTGGTCTTGGGATCCTTGTCGCCGCTGATCTGCGGGTAGAAGTGCTGGTCGAAGTAGTCGAGGTAGCGCTTGCCGCCATGCGCGTCGCTGTAGTCCTTCATGTTCTTCAGGTACCACTCGGAGAGCGTGAGCCCGCCGTGCGCGGCCGCATCGGCACCCGGCCCGCAACCGTCCACTCCGGACGCGACCCATTCGCAGTATCCCCAGCCGGATGGGCCGAGCACCGCCGCGCTGGGATCGGCGGCCTTGATCGCCGCGGCCGTCGCGGTGCCCTTGCCGCCCAGTTCGTCATAGCCGACCAGCCCGGGGTGCACGTCCCGATGTGTGTGGGCCCACAGCACCGGCTCGTTGTCGAGCTCGTAGATCGGGACGCCACCCTGCGCGGCCGTGCCGAACCGGTCCACCAGGTGCGACACCATCTCGCCCGCGAACGCCGGGCCTGCTTCGATCGAGGTGTCGGCCGGCACACCGGTGAGGTTCTTCTGGTCGAGCTGGCCGTTGCCGCAGTTCGGGTCCCACTCGTCGAACCGGTCCTGCTGCGGGAACCGGGTGGCCGGGTACCCGCAGGTGAACGGATGCGACGACGGCGAATCCTTGGCCACCCACCCGATCAGGGGCACGGTGACGACCGGTTTGATGCCGCGGTCGAGATTGGACCTGACCTGTCCCTCGACGGAATGTTCCTCGTCGGCGACGATGTTCTCGAAATACCAGTCACTACCGGTGTTGTAAGTGTGGTTCTTGAAGTTGTAGCGGCTGGTCGCGTTGCCGCCCCAGCGCGCCACCGACTGGCCGATCTCCGCGTTGAACGCCCGATCCCCGCCGTTCAAGCCATAGATGCCAGCGCTGATCGCGTGCCGGGCGGCGGACACGTCCACCGACAGCGCGGGCCCGGCGGCCGCCGCCGTGGCCGGCTGGCCCGTGAGCATCACCGCCATGAGAGACGCCGCCAGGCCGAGAACCGCGACCGATCGTCGCTTCCGCCATCGCCGATTACCCACAACAAACGCCTCCACCCGATTCAGTGCGTGACATTCTTGATTCGCCTGCCGGAAATAAGCCGCCGATCTCCTTTCTCCGCGTCGCTGAAACTTTCACGACTCCGGCAAGGATCAGCCGCAGGTCGCGCCGTTCAGAGCGGGGCCGAGGAACGGCGGAGTGCCGCCGGTGTAGTCCGCGTTGTATCCGACGGTCACGGTGGCGCCGGTGGCGAGCTTGCTGTTCCACGGCAGGTTCTGGACCGTCACCTTGTCGCCCGCGTCGGCCCAGGTCCCGTTCCAGCCCTGGGTGACGGTCACTCCCGGCGCGTAGAACGTGAGTGTCCAGCCGTCGGTGGCCGATCCGCGGTTCTCGATGACGATCTCGCCGGTGTAGCCGGTCGACCAGGCATTGACCACGCGGTGGGTGACCTTGCAGCTCACCGGTGCCGGTGAGGTCGACGTTGCTGTCGGGGTGGTCGTCTGGCTCGTCGGCACGGTCGGTGAGGTGGTCGGCGTCGCGCCACCCGCGATGGCCAGGTCGTAGGCCCGCTGCGGCACGAACTGGCCTGCTGGCGCGAGGCAGCCGTCCGCCTCACCCGGCAGCTTGATCCACAGGAACGCGGCGATCTGGCCGTCCCCGGTCTGGTCGGTACTCGGCGTGCCGATGGCCCTTCCGGCGGGGTCACACCACTCACTGCCGAGCGGGCCCTTGCCGTTGCGGCTGGTGTCGATCACCGCGCGGAGCCGGGAGTCGCCCACCGCGTTCAGCACCGACTTGCCGTAGCCGATTTCATCGGCCGTCCAGCGGTAGTTGGACACATTGGTGGCGATGCCGTCGGCGCTGTTGGTGATGTCGGCCGCTTTCAGCCGCGCCGCGGCCTCGCCGGGCGCCAGCCACGCCGAGTGGCCGATGTCGAAGTACACCTTCGCCTGTGCCGACCCTGCCTTGAGTTTCTTGCCCGCGTACGCGATCGACGCCTTGGTCTGGTTCTGCTGGTCCCCGGATTGACAGCTCGTCATGATCGCCAGCACATCCGGCTCCAGCACGATGACCGCGGAGCGTCCGGCCAGCCCCGCCGAAACCTGATCGACCCAAGCGCGGTACGCCTCGTGCGAGGGGGCACCACCGCCGCTCGCTCCGCCGCAGTCACGATTGGGGATGTCGTAGACGACCATGATCGGGACCTTCCCGGCAGCCGCCGCGGCACCGACGAACGCGTCCACCTCACCGCGCACGGTGTTCGTGTTCGTCGTGGTGAACCACCTCGCCTGCGGCACGGCGGCGATGCCGTCGCGGATCACCGCCGTGCGCGAGTCCCCGGGGTTCGCCGCGACCCACTTGGCCGCGCCGGTGCCGGGATCGACGTAGAACGGGGAAGAGGTGGCCCGCGCACTGCTCTCAGCGGCGAAGGCGGTGACCGACGCGACGAGCGCCGCCGCCACGACACCACCGGCGATCGCCTTGCCGCGCATACGGTTCGTCCTCGCGAAGAGAGAGTGATCGGCGCGCAGCAGCTTTCTTGATTCCATCAGTGTCCTCGCAGCGTCGTTGCCGTCCGGGGAATCCTGGGAGCGCTCCCAGTCCGTCGAAGTGTAGCCGCGCGGGAACCCGCGAGAAAAGGCCCTCGAGAAATCAGGCCGATATTCGACGTTTTCCGCGCCGGGCGGTGACGGGATCAGGCCTCAGCCGAAAAGACGGCGCTGGATCTCGCGGCGATAGTCCTCGAGCGTGTTGTCGAGGTGCGTGGCGGTCGCGAGCGCGGCAGCCTCCGGGTCCCCGTCACGGATCGCCTGGTAGATCGCGGCGTGCTCCTCGACGGCCGCGGCGGCATGGCCGCCCAGTGTGCCGTGCAACGCGATCGCGCTCGACTGACGCTGCAGCCTGCGCGCCTCGCGCACGGCCGCGACGAGGAAGAAGTTGTGCGAGGCGGTCGCGACGCCGATATGGAAGTCGTCGTCGCCGTCACTGAACCGCTCGACCAGGTCAGCGAGATGGGCGTGCCGGCAGGTTTCCACCGCGCTTTTGATGGCACGCAGGTCCGCCGGTGTCGCCTTGGCGGCGGCCAGCCGCGCGGCTTCCATCTCCTGGATACGGCGGAACTCGAAGAGCATGTAGATGTGATCGAGGTTGGTCGGCAGGAAGAACCCACCCCAGCGGCCGGCGCCGAGCATGCCGTCGTCGTCCGCCACATAGAGGCCACGCCCCTTCTGGGCACTGACCCTGCCGATCGCGGAAAGGATCTTGATCGCTTCGCGGACGACCGTCCGGCTGGTTTCCAGCCGCGCGGCGAGCTCGTTCTCCGTGGGCATCCGGTCACCTGGACGCAAGTGCGACTCGGCGATCAGCTCGAGAATCCGCTCGGCCATCAGCTCGTAGCCTGGCCGGTAAGCCGAACCTGCCACAGGCTTAACTCCATCATCGCGCGGCACATTCGACAGTATGGCCGATCCAGCGTGCGCGACGCCCGGTCAGCTCGTCCGCGGTGACGCTCCACGGGCTGGGGCGACGACCAGCGGCGTTTGCATGGTTGGCGAGTCCGATCGAATCGCTTCGAAGGCGGATCGGAGACGACCTCGATGTCGGATCCTCGAATGAAAGCGACCACCGCAGCGCGACCACAGGCCGTCAAGCACCTCCCCGAATGCGCCAATATTAACTCTGAGCTGCACAACCATGGTCATAGACGCGCTCGACGAATTCGACTTCGCATAGTCACGTCGGCCGGAAATCGAAGATCAAGTGAGCCTTGCCTTCCAGCTCCACCTGGCCTACCGTCAAGGGTCATCGATGCGCTTCGACTACGGAGGGAGGGCGCGTGGTCACGATCAACGACGTCGCCGACGCCGCGGGTGTCGCGCCGAGCACGGTGTCCTATGTGCTCAGCGGGAAGCGCTCGATCTCGCCCCGTACCCGCCGGGTGGTCGAGACCGCGATCCGCAAGCTCGGCTACCACCCCCATGCCGGAGCACGGGCGCTGGCGAGCAACCGGACGAACGTGCTGGCGCTGGTGGTCCCGCTGCGCGCGGACCTCAACGTTTCGGTGGTGATGGAGTTCGTCGCCTCGGCGGCCACCGCGGCCAGGGAACACGATCAGGACCTGTTGCTGGTCACCAAGAACGAGGGGCCCGCGGCGCTGCAGCGCATCGCCTCCTCGGCCATCGCCGACGCGCTGATGGTGATGGACGTCGAGGTCAGCGACTCACGGCTGCCGGTGCTGGTGGCACTGGACCGGCCGACGGTCCTGATCGGCGTCCCCGATTACCCCGCCGGGTTGAGCTGTGTCGACCTCGACTTCACCGCGGCAGGCGCCGCCTGCGTGGCGCATCTGGGCGACCTCGGCCACCGGCGCGTCGCGCTGATCGGCCCGACACCAGCCGTCTACCAGCGAGGCACCAGCTACGCGACCCGTTTCCTGCATGGTTTCGCCGAAGAGGCGAAGCGTCGCGAGATCCACGCGATCACCCAGGAATGCACCGGCTCCTACGAAGCGTCGCACACCGCTCTCGACGCCCTGTTCACGCGCGATCCGGGCATCACCGGGTTGATCGTGCACAACGAGGCCGCGCTCCCCGCACTGCTTTCAGGTCTGCGGCAACGAAATCTCCGGGTGCCAGAGGACATCTCCGTCGTCGCGGTCTGCCCGGACAGCATGGCGGGCCAGCATGCCACCGGGCTCACCACCGTCGCGATACCGGCCGAGGAGATCGGCGCGCAGGCGGTCGAGATGACCATGCGGCATCTGGGCGGGCACACGACCCCCGAGATCCGCCTGCTCTCCCCCCGGTTGACCACACGGGACAGCACAGCGCCGCCTCGGCCTGAACCCGTGTCCTGAAAGGGAATCGCTGTCCCGGGCCACTCATGTCACGTTGAATCACGGCAGATGCCGCTACACACCGAGGGGCGCGGATGCGCGGTTCCGAACCGGCCACACTCGAAATCGACCGGGAGTACTACGGGGTCGTCGGCGAAACGAAAGTTCACCGCTACGTCCTGCGAAACCAGGGCGGATTGACCGTTCGGATCCTCGATTACGGCGGCATCATCCAGTCGCTCGAGGCGCCCGATCGGCACGGCGAGTCCGCCAATGTGGTGCTGGGCTTTCCCGCACTCGAAGACTATGTCGCGAACAATGAGCCCGCCGCGGCACGCGTCTACCTCGGATCCATCATCGGCCGCTACGCCAACAGGATCGCCGGCGGCACCTTCGTGCTCGACGGCACCGAATACCGGCTTCCTCGCAACAACGGCCAGAACTGCCTGCACGGTGGCACGGCAGGATTCGACACCCACGTCTGGGGCGCGTCGGTGATGCGGTCCCCCGACAGCGTCGGTGTGCGGCTGACCCACCTCAGCCCGGACGGCGATCAGGGCTACCCCGGCAGGCTGGCCACCACGGTGACCTACCGGCTGGACAACCAGAACCGGGTGCACATCACCTATCTGGCCACGACCGACGCGCCCACCGTGCTGAACCTGACCAACCACACCTACTGGAACCTGGCAGGCGAAGGCTCGGGGCCGATCGACGACCAGCGACTGATGATCAACGCAGGCCGCTTCTGTCCCGTCGACGCCGACCTGATCCCGGACGGCTCGCCGATTCCGGTCGACGGTTCACCTTTCGACTTCCGCACCCCGGTCCCGATCGGTGCGCGGCTCGGCGTGGACGACCCGCAGTTGTCACTCGCCCACGGCTACGACCACAACTGGGTCCTCGAGCAGGCCGAGGCAGGTTCACTTTCCTTGGCGGCCAGGGTCCACGACCCGCGTTCGGGCCGACGGCTGACCATGTGGACGACCGAGCCAGGCCTGCAATTCTATTCCGGCAACTTCCTCACCGAAGCCCTGATCGGCACCGGCGGCCGCCCCTATCATCGCGGTGCCGGGTTCGCTCTCGAACCCCAGCATTTTCCGGACTCCCCGAATCGGCCGGACTTCCCGAGCACGATTCTGCGACCGGGTGACGCCTATCGCCAGAATACGGTCTTCGAGCTGGACCTCGACTAGACGCGCCAGCCCTCAGCCGGCCAATCGGACACCAGGTCGAATTCGTCGAATTCACCCGGCGGAACTCGTTAATCGTCATCAATGCACTGAAGAAGCCAAACTTGATCACAACCGAACCCCTTTTCCAGGTCGTTTCACTGTGGTTTGATCAAGCCACTTCGGGATCACGCTCGCATCGGCGACGTACTTCACGATAAAAGCATGGACTTCCGCACGAACAGTTACTCCGTCTCCTCATCCTGAACCATCCGACGGGATTCCCGCACAGGAGGACAGAGCAATGACGCTCGATCGCAGGACGTTTCTCGCCGCGGGCGCGGCCGGGGTGGCAGGCGCCGCATTAGGCGGCGTCGTGGCAGGCGCGGGCCAAGCCTCGGCCGCCACCTGGGAGACGGTGCTCGACGGCACTCTCCAGAACTACGGCACGCTCGAATCCGCGTGGAACTACCGCTATCCATGGGGATCCGACCACAACGGCAGCGCCAGGATGTACGCCAGTTCCAGCGACCACCAGCAGGTCTACCTCGAATCCGGGGGTGTGCTGGTGCTCAAGGCGACCCCGGTCCCCCCGAACGAGGGCAACAGCGGAGCGGATCCGCACCTGCCGATCCGCTATCACTCCGGCGCGGTGCACGCCAAGCAGCAGATCACGGTGACCGACCAGTTCCCCAGCTGGGAGGTCCGCGGCGAGTTCCAGGCACCCTCGGCCCGCGGCACCTGGCCCGCGTTCTGGCTGACCGGCGCCACCAGCTGGCCGCCGGAAAGCGACATCCTCGAGTTCAAGGGTGATTCGCGCAACTGGTTCAACACCTACAAGAACGGCTCAGGCGGCTGGTCGAACACCGTCGTCGGCGTGAACAACCCCGGCGGCTGGCACGGCTACCGCGCCTGGATCACCAAGGTGAACGGGTCCGACGTGGACATTCACTACTACCTCGACGGCAACTGGGTGGGCCAGCACCGCGGCGCGAACTTCGTCGGCAAGCCGATGTGGCTGATCATCAACCTGCAGATGGAGGGCTCCGCGGGCGCGCCCGGCCCCACTTCACCGACCTACTACCGCGCCCGCAACGTCTACGTCGGCCGAAACCGCGAGTGGTAGGCGGGGTGCCGCTCCGGTGAAGGGAGCCTTCACCACGCTCTGTGGGGTGAGCTAGGCCCTCATCTGCTCTGGCCTCGGCATCGGAGGCTGGCGCGAGAGGAAGAATCCGGACGTTGAGCGGCCAGATTCTTCCTCTCGCGAAGATCAACTCACCAGATGTCGGCGAACCGCCACTCCCCGATGACCAATCGAGACGCCACGTTTGGCTTCCCCTCAGCAGTGAGGGCCTCCCTCACCAAGCCCGAATGGGCGAGGTCGCCCTTCTCGGGTCAGCTGAACGCATGAACGCCGCTTTCGCAACACTGAGCGACACATAAGCCCCGTTCGTTCCGTCCAGCCAGCGCGAAAAGTCGCCCAAAAGCGACAACGCGGGACAAACGCTACCGAATCGAGTCCTCTGTGGACGCTCACGGAACGTCGCTGGCGACCCTAAGGGGCGAGTTGATCTTCGCGAGGCCGACGTAACCGGACCCCTGACGCAGGCTGTGTGAAGGGAGCCTTCACACAGCCTGGCCGTGACCAAGGCTCCCTTCACGCAACTGCTCAGCGCTGGGTGTAGACGAACCCGATCTTGTCCACCTCGGCGCCGCTCCGGCCGTGGAAACCGGCGATCTGCCAATTGCCCGGCGCCGTGCGCGTCACGCAGTCCGACGTCGTCGTGCCGCCTGCCAGCGCCCGCCCGAGGTTGGTCACGAAGCGCGCCGAGGAAATCCGCGTCCGGCCGTTATAGCTGACCTGGCACAGCGTCGCCGACGTGACGTACTCGCCGCTTCCGAGCGTCAGTGCCGAAGCGGTCCCACCTGTCCCGCCGTGCGCCAGTGTCGTGCCGTTCTCCAGCGTCAGCCCGATCTGGTCGACCCGCTCCCCGGCGCGCAGCGAGAACGTCCTCGCCCGCGCACCCGCCGGGACCGCGTTGATGTCGGTGAAGTAGTCGCCGTGCGGACCGCCGAACTGCTCGGACAGCCGCAGAGCCGGGTTTTGCGTCCAGCTGAACCGGACGGTGATCGGGAAGTGGTCGGACAGCATCCTGCCCGCACTGTCCAGGAACTTCGCGTGTTCGTTGTTATACGCCTCCGCGTTCAGCGAGACGAGCTTGCTGCCGCGGTAGAGGACCTTGTCGACGACCTCGCAGTCGTTGGTGACGGCATGCTCGTCGCACACCAGCGCGGGACTGCCCGGCGATGGCGCGACCCCGCCGCGCGCGAGCTTCACCCAGGCGTCCGTGAGGCCGTTGTCCGACGCGAACCCGGCGATCGTGTCGGCGGCGCGGGTGTAGCGCGTGTTCGTGTCGCCCATGACGATCACGGCGTTCCCTGCCGAGTGCGACCGGATGAAGGCCGTCAGCTGCGCCAGGTTCGACGCGCGCGAGGCCTGGTCGCCGTCGTTGGTCCCGGCGTTGGTGTGCAGGTTGTAGAAGTCGGTGTAGGTCCCTTCGGCGAGCCTGACCCGCATGAAGGTGAAACCCTTGGGGGTCAAGCAGTCTCCCGAGTCGAGCTGGCACGAGGTCCACCGCACCCGCTCGAAATCGTCCACGTCGTAAGGAAGCGAGGACAGCGTGTTCAGGCCGCTGCCGATGCCGGCGCCACCGCTGGTCGGTGTGCGGTACGGGTGGCCGTCCGCCGCGTAGAGCGCGGCGTGGTAGTTGAAGTCCTCCTCGACGTGCACGACGTCGTACGGGCCGAGCCGCTGCCCGATCGCCGTGGTGGCCGAGGCGCGCGGCGTCGGCGCGCTCGAGGTTCCTTCCGGCAGGCCCGCGACGTTGTAGCTCAGCACGGAGAACGTGCCGCCCGTCGCGGCCAGCGCGGACGGTGGCGTGACCACTGTGGACACCGCGACCGCGAAGGCGAGCACGGCAAGGGCTTTCTTCATCAGAACTCCCGCAGGATTCGGAGGGACACACCGGTGAGGGTGTACCGCGGAACCGCCCGGAATCCCGGGCGGCCGATCTTGATCTCGGCGAACCGGCCACGCAGCCACCACGCGCTGAGCACCGGGATTTCACGTGCGGCGAACGAAGCGTCCAGGTGGATCTCCAGCACGGCACCACGTCCGAGCGTGGCGACGCCGTCGACCTTCAGTGCCGGACCGGCGACCGGGACCACGGACAGCGTCCCTCCGGTCTGCCGGTAGTCGCCGGCACAGAGACCGGACACGCGCAGGACGCCCCCGGCGAGTTCGACGGCACCACTGCCGAGCGCGCTCGGCGCCGCCGCGACGAGCACCCCGCCTTCCACCCGCGTGCCGCCGCGATAGCCGTTCACTCCGGTGAGGGTGAGCGTTCCACTACCCGCTTTGACGAGCCTGCCACCACCGCGGATCTCGTTGCGCCAGCTGTCGTTCGCGTGGAATCCGCCCCGTGCGGCGTCCATCTCGACGCGAACGCCGGTGTCGAAGGCGCCATAGCCGTCGGCCGCGGCGAACAGGTTCAGCCGTCCCCACTGCTCGGGACCGTCGAGCAGTGGGTTCCCGGCCGGGAAAGCGGTCGTACGCAGCACCTCGCGCCGCTGCCCCGCGTCGAGGTACGGCAACCGTGTCTCCAGCAGCACCTCGGCGCCCTTCGGCACCGTCATCGGCTTTCGCGTGCTCCCACCCGGCAGTCCATAGGTCGCGCGCTGGGTGACCATCGCGGCGTTCGCGCGATGATCGGCGTATTCGTCCGGCCCGCTGTGCGCGCGGGCGAACAACGTGTCGGCCGTGGTCCCGGTCCTCGCGGTGAAGTACTCGAGCGCCTGCTCGCGCGCGCCGGCCTTGAGCGCCGCGTTGGCGGGATCGGCCAGCGTCGCGGCCGCCAGCGCCGTGGCGAGGACGCGGCCGCCGATCACGTCGACCGGCGAGTGCATCCCGGCGACGATCCGGGTGTCGGACAGGTCGTACGCGCGGGCGACCAGCTCCTGGAACCGCTCGGGGACCGCGTACGCCAAGGCGAGGCAGGCGAGGTGGAACGCGTTGGTGTGGCCGCTCGGGTATCCGGCGTCATCGACAGGGCTGGCGCTGCGCTGCCGCAGAAGTTGTGGCGCGACAACCACATCGGACCGGTAGATCGGGAAGCCGAGTGCGTCGAGCTTGCCGGTGTCGACGACCCGGCTGTCCGCGGTCAGCCGCCACGGCCGCGGATACTGGTAGGCGTACTTGCACGGATTGCCCGAGGCGAACGGGCCACGCACGGTGTCGACCAGCCGTGCCACCAGTCCCAGCTCCGAGTCATAGGATCCCGCGCCGAGCGCCGAGCCCGCCGGAGCGCCCGAGGGCACCGCATCGTCCACTTTGGCCGGTGGCGTGCCATCCGGCGCGGAAGTGATGCTTGTGACCGCCTTGGCGCCGTCGCGGTAGAACTCGGCGAGCGGGCCGAGCCCGCCGATCGCCGCGTAGGACTGGTGCTGGCGGTCGAAAACGAACGCACGCTTGGCTTCGGCGTCGGTACGAGCCCTGGTCACCGCGACGACGTGCCGGACATTGGCTCGCAGCGCGGCATTGTCGAGGACGGTGCCGCCGTCCCAGGTGGTTCCGGTCCGCCAGAGCCGCCGCATCCCCGTCAGGATCCGGACGGCGGCATTGGTTTCCGGTGTCTGGTTGGCCATGACGTTCGTGCGATAGAGCTCGACGAACGCGAAGGTGCAGTCCGCGGCCTCCGCCGGGACGGCCGCCGGCGCGGGGACCGCGGCGAGGCTCGCGGGCACGAGCGCGGACCAGCGCAGGAAATCACGGCGGTCCATCGGGTGTGGTGTCAACTCGTTCTCCTGTGCACACCCGCGATGCGGGCGGGAAATCGGTGGGGATGGCGAATGCCGGGACGGTGCGCGAACCGTGGGAATGATCAGCCGCCCCGCCATACCCGTCAAGGGCGGAAAGCAGGAGTTCGGCCGCAGGTAACCCGTCTGACGTATCACTGAAGCCGAATTCGTCGAATTCGATGAGCGCACCCGCGCTCGCCGAACCCGACGAAGGTGCCTTGACCGGTGCGGCCGGGGAACACTATCGTCAGATCGGAAGCGGATGTTAGCGTTAACAGTTCGCGGGTGACCACCGGACGACGGCGTACCGAGAAAGTCCTCGACGATGACGAATTCCCACCACGTGGCGCGAGAAACGCCCGAGTCCGGCCGCGGCGCGGTGACGATCGTCGACGTGGCGCACGCGGCGGGGGTCTCACCGAGCACGGTCTCGTACGTGATCACCGGGAAACGGCCGATTTCGCCGGGCACGCGGCGCCGGGTCGAGGAAAGCATCCGCGTTCTCGGATACCGGCGTCCCGGCGGCACGCTGAGCCGGGTCGGGGTGCTGGCGTTGTCGGTGCCACTGCGCGTCGACCGCCATCTCGACATCGAGATGGAGTTCTTCTCCGCCGCCGCCGCGACGGCTCGCGACCTGCAGTTCGACCTGCTGCTGGTCACCCGCGACGAAGGGACCTCCGGCCTGCACCGCGTGCTGGCCGGCGCGCTGGCCGACGCGGCGATCATGACGGACATCGAAGACGACGACCCGAGAGTGCCCATTCTGCTCGCTTCCGGCCGCCCGGCGGTGCTGATCGGCGTACCAGGTCCGGTGCCCGGATTGGCCTGTGTGGATCTCGATTTCGCGGCGGCGGGCAAGGCGTGCCTCACCCATCTCGCGGACCTCGGCCACCGCTCGATCGCGGTCATCGGCTCGTCACCGCCGCACCAGCAGGGATATCGCCGCTCAGCGGGCTTTCTCGAAGGCTTCACGGCCGCCGCGGCCCACCGCGGCGTGCACCAGGTCGTCCGCCGGTGTGCCCCGTCGCCCGAAACCGTCGTCCACTGCCTCGACGAACTCCTCTCCGCCGGTGATCCGACCGGACTGGTAGTCCAGGACCAGACGGCACTGCCGCTGGTTTTCGCGGCTCTGGAGAGACGCGGGTTGCGGGTTCCCACTGACGTCTCCGTCGTGGCGGTGTGCTCGGAAACCGTGGCAGGACAACAGCGAATCCGGCCAACGGCGGCGATAGTGCCCGCCCGACGGCTGGGCGCGCTGGTCGTCGAGCTAGCCGTGCGGCAGCTCGACGGCGAACCGGCCGAGCTGGAACCGCTGACACCCCAGTTCATCCCAGGAGACAGCACCGCCGCCGCACTCCGCCCCTAGTCCCGATCGAAGGACGGTTTTCGCTTGTCGAGGAACGCCGCCGTGCCCTCGCGCATGTCCGGCGTCATGAACGCCTGGCTGAACGCCGCCAGCTCGGTCGCCAAACCGGTCTGGACGTCCGCGCCGCGTGCCGCGTTGATCGCGGCCTTGCACAGCGACACGGCGGAAGACGAGTTCAGGCCGATCGCCGTCAGCATGTGCCTGGCACCGGCGAGCATCGCGTCCCGATCGACGAAGAGCCGGTTCACCAGGCCGATGCGATGCGCCTCATCGGCGTCCACGGTGCGGCCGGAGTAGATCAGCTCCCTGGCTCGCGCCGGGCCCACCTGCTGCTGCAAGCGGACGCACCCGCCGAAGCCAGGGATCAGCCCGAGCGACACCTCCGGCTGGCCGAACACCGCCTTCTCGGTCGCGTACACGAAGTCGCAGGCCAGTGCGATCTCACAGCCTCCGCCGAGCGCGTAGCCGTCGACGCAGGCGATCACGGGCGCGGGCATGGACTCGAGCGCGGTCGTGACCGACTGCCCCAGCCGCCCGAACCTCTCCCCTTCACTGGGTGTCATGCCCGCCATCTCGCTGATGTCCGCGCCCGCGATGAACGCCGGGCCGGGTGCCCCGGTGAGTATCAGCGGCGTGGCCAGTCCGTCGAGCAGCTCGCACAGCTCGGTCATGGTGCGTGCCGAGAGCGCGTTGCGCGCCGACGGCCTGGTCACGGTCACGGTCGTGATCCCGTCCCGCAGCTCGACGACGAGGTTCTGATAGTCCACAGTGGTCACCTCACGAGTCCCAAATCGCGCCGAAAGCCGGAATACCGCGTGCTTCCAGCTCTTCGACGACATGCCAGGTGGTCTTCTTGTTGGAGATGCAGATGACGGCCTCCGCGCCCGATTCCTGCCAGACCTGGTACGCCAGCGCGACGAGGTCCGGTTTGCCGTCTCTTCCGGTGTCCCAGACGACCGCGTCCGGTTGCACGCCAAGGATTTCGTCGACCAGCGCGTCCCCGTAGGTGGCACGGGGATTCCGCGTCGACCACACGAGACGCGCCGGGGTGTCGCCGGAGAGCAGGTGCGGCAGGCACGGCCCGATCCCGCTGCCGGTGGCCACCCAGACGACCGAGGTGAACAGCTTGTCGATGTTGCCGACGCCCGCGGTCGGGATCCCCTTGACCCACAGCCGGGCGGGCAGGTCGTCGATGAGCGCGCCGGTCCAGTCGCCGGCGCGCGAGATCGTCAGCCGGAACCCGCTGCGGTCCGGTGCCGGGACGTTGGCGAAGGAATGCCATTCCAGTAAGGGGTTCCGGCTCACCGCCGTCGACGAGCCCGCGAACGGCGTGACGCCGTAGTCGAAGTGGACGAGCACGACGTGCGACGACGGCCGCTCGATGCGCACCGGCACGCGGCGCAGCCGCAGCCACGGCAGCACCACGCTCGCCACGACGACCGGCAGCAGCCAGCGGGCCGCCCCGCCGCCGTACATGGCCGTGTGGACCGCGAACAGGACGAGCACGGTCCAGCCGCCGAACCGGTGGGTCCGTTCGAACCGGTCGTGATGACGGGCGCGCAGCGATGGCAGTGCGAGCACCACGATCGCGACCAGCAAGACCGCGATCACCCAGGTCAGGATCCGAGGCGGCGAGGTCACCGCGAGTACGAGAAACCACGCGGTGGCGCACACCGCGGCTCCGACGTGCAGGCCGCCGAAGTGATAGACCTTGCCCAGCGTCCACCGCACCCGCAGCGGCCAGTGCTTGGGCACGCCGGTGGCCAGCCGGAACAGCAGATTGATCACGTACTGCTGGCGGATCAGCACGGCCAGCGTGAAGTTGGCGACCACCATCGTCGAGGCGCCGGCGTTCAGGCACGCGAGGTTCGCGAGCACGACCATGGCGGCGAGCCGGTTGTGATGGGTGAAAGGGCGGCGCCTCAGCCTGACCCGCAATGATTTGCCAGCAGGCGGCGGAACCCGCCGGAGCGAAATCTCCGTCACGCCACGGTCTCCAGTCGCGCCGGGTCGTCCAAACAGGACAACAGCGCGCGGCGGTCGACCTTGCCGCGGTCCGTGATGGGCAACCGCTCGACGGGCACGATCAACGTCGGCACGTAGTAGTACGGCAGCCGGTCCTCGACGGCCCGGCGCGCCTCGTCAGGCACCACGCCCGCCGGGCTGACGAACCCGATCAGCCTTCCCTCGTGCAGGATCGTCGCCGCACGCACACAGCGGGCTGCCCGTTCCAGCGCCGAGGTGACCGCGTCCAGCTCGACGCGGAAGCCGCGCACCTTCACCTGGTCATCGGTCCGGCCGTGATGTTCCAGCTGGCCCGCCGGCGTCCAGCGGCCGAGATCCCGTGTCCGGAACATCCGGTGCTCGCCGCCGAGGAAAGGATCAGGCAGGTAGCGTTCGGCAGTCAGCTCCGCGTTGCCGAGGTACCCCGCGGTGACGCACGCGCCACCCGCCCACATCTCGCCGACCGCGCCGATGGGGCAGGGCCGGAGCGCGTCGTCGAGCACGTACACCGTCGTGTTCGGGACCGGCCGCCCGATCGTAGGCACACCGCTGCCGGGTTCGTAACGCTGGAACGTGTTGACGATCGTCACCTCGGTCGGGCCGCAGGAGTTGTGGAAAGCGAGCCGTCCGGACCAGGCCTGTGCCAGCTCACGGGGACAGCGCTCCCCCGCGACGGCGACCGTGCGGGCGCCGCCGCACGCGTCCGGGTCCAGTCCGGAAAGGACACTCGGTGTCGCGATCAGTACGTGCGCGCTGCTCGCCGCGGCCTGGACGTCCTGTCCTCGGACGACCAGCGTGCCCCCGTTCGCCAGCGTGCCGAGGATTTCCCACGCGGCCATGTCGAAGGCGATGTTCAGCAGCTGGGCGACCCGGACCCCCAGGCCGATACCCAGGTTGCCCGGCGCGGTCAGCAGGATGTTGCAGAGGTTGGCGTGCGTGACCTGTACTCCGTTGGGCTGCCCCGTGGTACCGGAGGTGAAGATCACCGCTGCGACCTCGCCACTGCCGTCCGCCCGCTTGGCGCGTGCCACGCCCGGCGCGGTGTCGACCGCGATGACCTCGGCCAGTCCCGGTGGCAGCGTGGGCTCGTGGTCCGTGGTGGTGAGCACCACCCGGATCCCCGCGACGCTCACGATGTGCCGCAGTTGCCCGGCTGGGGTGATCCGGATGTCCTGGGGAACGTAGGCCGCGCCCGTCTTGAGAATGGCGAGGATGCCGACGACCATCGGGATCGACCGGGTGAGGAACAGGCCGACCCGGTCGCCGGGGCGGACGCCCGCCTCGGCGAGGGTCCCCGCCAGCAGGTCCGCCCGGTGGTCGAGCTCGCCGTAGGTGACGGTGTCGCCGAGGTGTTCCACGGCCACCGCCCACGGGTGCCGGACGGCGTGTGCCCGGACAGCGTGGTGGATTCGCGTGAACGGGGGCCGGGCCGCCGGGCCGGTGCCGAACCGCTGGAAGGTACTCCGGTCGGCAGGTTTGAGATCCTGCAACGCGGACAGCTGGAACGGTGGTGTCACGATGAACCTAACCCTTCGCCGAAGGTGTCAGCAGGCTGAATTCGTCTGGGTGAGCAGGCCCATCCGCCAGGGCAGCCGGATGTAGTCGCCGCCCGCGTTGGGGTCCATGCCCTGGTAGACGTACCGCAACCGGCATGGGTCGATGGTCAGGGTCTGGTCGTTGCCCGCGCGGACCAGTTCTCCGTGGCTGATGTCCTGTGTCCAGGCCCCGCCGGGGAAGGTGACGTTGCCGCGGCCCGCGAACGGCTCGTTCTCGCTCGCGGCGAGCGGGGTCCACGAGCCGCCGAGACTGGTGGCGGTGAAGGACCGGAAGTACCGCCGCCCGGTGGAGCCGATCGCCTCCTCGAGCATGAGGTACTGGTCGCGCCCCTGGACCTTGTACACGTTTCCGGCTTCGAACAGATCGAACTTGGTGCCGGACAACACGATCTGCGTGTTGCCGAAGCCGTTCGGGAAGTTGGCCATACTGGTCTGCGCCCGGTACACGTGCCCGTTGTCGTCGCTGAAGAACAGGAAGCAGTCGGCGGCGTCGCAGATGACCCAGAAGTCGATCCAGGTGCCGTCGCCCTTGTTCTGGGTGACGATGGCCGGTTCCTGCGCGATGAACGTGCGCGGCGCGGACCACGACCGCGGATCGGCCGGGTTGCTGCTGGTGGAGTAGGTCGGCGGACCGGTCTGGTAGACCAGGTACCACAGGTTCCGCGGCGCGAAGTAGAACACCTGCGGCGCGGCGCGGTACCCGGGCCCGATCGCGGAGGCCGTGTCGAGGTACGTGTGCGAAGCGGAGGCGGCCTGCGCCCAGTCCGGGAACGCGAACTGCACGAGTCCCCAGCCGGACGGGCTGGCGGTCGTGGCGTAGACCAGCCACTGGTCGTTGTGCCGTATCACCGAGAAGTCCTTGATGGCCAAGGCATTCGGGTGCTGGGAGTCCGGCTTCGGCCCGGCGAGCACCCCGCTCGACGACCAGCGGAACGACGAGGGCAGTGCGCCGCCGGGATCACTGCCGACCCGCACCAGCTGCCACTGCTGGTTGGCTCCGCCCCAGTCGGCGTACTGCACGACCTTGGCATTGTCCGCAGTGGACAGTCCTTGCACCTCGACTGCCTTGCCGCTGTTGCGGTTGAGCAAGCGCACGTGGCCGTCCGGCGAATCGGCCAGCCGGAACTGCTGGTTCGTGCCGCCGTGGTCGCTCCACTGCACGATGTCCGCGCCGTCGGCGGCCGAGCGTCCGGACACGTCCAGCACCTTCCCGGAATGCCGGGCCCGCAGCCGGTAGTAGCCCCCGCCGGAGTCCACGAACTGGAACTGCTGGTTGGTGGCGCCACCGCGAGTCCACTGCGTGATCCGCGCGCCATCGGCGGTATCCGCGTTGAACACGTCGAGTGCCTTGCCGCTGTTGCGGTTGACCAGCTGGTACCACGCGTCCGGGTCCACTGTGGCCGCTTGCGCGGTCACCACGGCCGAACCGGCCACCAAAGCCGTGATGACGGCGAGCACCACCGCCCGGCCGGTCGCTCGCCGGCGCCCGCTCACGCGTTCTCCTTCACCGGTTGCGAGTCCCTGCGCCACAACGACATCTCGGCGAGCGCCAGCCGTCCCGGGCCGGTGACCGCGATGAACAGCAGCGCCCAGCAGAACAAGGCGGCCGCTTCCCCGCCGTTCTGAATGGGCCAGAGCGCCATCGGCTGGTGCACGGCGAAGTACGCGTACGCCATCGAACCCGAGCCGAGAATCGCGGCGGGACGGGTGAAGACCCCAAGGCAGATCAGCACACCGCAGACGAGCTGGATCACCGCGGCCCACCAGCCGGGCCAGGTGCCCACCGGCGTCGGGGCCTTGGCGCCGAACAGCCCGAACACGGTCTTGAAGCCGTGGCAGGCGAACAAGAAACCCATGACGATGCGATAGAGCCCGGTGACGTGTTCACGGGCGGCATCCAGACGATGCACGGTGCCTCCAGCACAAATACAGCGGGGATGAGAGAAACCACCGCAACGACAACGGTCGACGGCAGGCCGGCTAACTCCGGATAACAATTTCTTACCCTGCATGTTCCAGCCCAAGGCCATTAAAAGCAAGGCGTCATGTAATTTTCATTCCGCACGCGAAGCCGAGTCGAATTCGTCGAATTCGACAGCGCAACAGCCAAAGCACCAAGGCCTTGACGCGCCTTCCGGCCGGGACGATAGTGAGGATGTCCCCCATTCCGGCACCCGAACCCGAAGCGCGGCCTCTTTCCGTTTCAATGTGTTAGCGCTAACAAAAGGCGGCTGAACAAAGGAGTTCACCTATGGTCTTTCGACCACCGAAATCGCGTATACGGAGAATGCTGCTGGCGGCCACGCTCGCGACCGGTTTCGCCGTCGGGGCGGCGCCGTCGTCACAAGCCGCGGCGCAGGGTCCCTGCGACCTCTACGCGGCCGGCGGCACGCCGTGCGTCGCGGCGCACAGCACCACCAGAGCGATGTACGGCGCGTACACCGGTCCGCTGTACCAGGTGCGGCGCTCGTCGGACAACGCCACCCGCGACATCGCCCCGTTGAGCGCGGGCGGCGTCGCCAACGCCGCCACGCAGGATTCCTTCTGCGCGGGCACCACCTGTCTCATCACGGTCATCTACGACCAGTCCCCCCGTGGCAACCACCTCACCCAGGCGCCACCCGGCGGCTTCCCCGGCCCGGCGCCCGGCGGGTACGACAACCTCGCCAACGCGGCCGCGGCGCCGATCACCGTCGACGGGCACCGGGCGTACGGCGTGTTCGTCGCCCCCGGCACCGGTTACCGCAACAACCACACCAACGGCGTCGCGACCGGCGATCAGCCGGAGGGGATGTACGCGGTCTTCGACGGCACGCACTACAACGGCGGCTGCTGCTTCGACTACGGCAACGCCGAAACCAACGGCAGGGACAACGGCAACGGCACGATGGAGGCCATCTACTTCGGCAACATCAAGGTGTGGGGCTACGGCTCCGGGCCGGGCCCGTGGGTCATGGCCGACCTCGAGAACGGCCTCTTCTCCGGAGCCGACCCCAAGTACAACGCCAACGACCCGACGGTGAACCACCGGTACCTCACGGCGATCATCAAGGGCGAGCCCAACCACTGGGCCATCCGGGCGGGCAACGCCCAGTCCGGCGGCCTGTCGACCTACTACAACGGCCCGCGCCCGAACGCGCCTGGCTACAACCCGATGCGCAAAGAAGGCGCCATCATCCTCGGCACCGGCGGCGACAACAGCATCGGGGCGGCTGGCACCTTCTACGAGGGCGTGATGACGTCCGGCTATCCCACGGACGCGACCGAAAACGCCGTGCAGGCCAACATCACGGCCGCGGGCTACGGCAAGGGCGGCAGCACCCCGGCCACCGGGCCGCTGCACGCGGTGGGCGCGGGCAAATGCCTGGCGATACCCAACTCCACCACCACCCCCGGCACACAGCTGGCGATCGCGGGCTGCAACGGCCAGGCGAACCAGTCATGGACGCGCACCTCGTCCAACCAGCTGACGGCCACGCTCGGCGGCACCACGCTGTGCATGGACGCCTGGGGCCAAGGCACCACCGCGGGCACCAAGGTCACCACCTGGTCCTGCAACGGCCAGGGCAACCAGGGGTGGATCGCCAACTCCGACGGCTCGATCACCGGTGTCCAGTCCGGGCTGTGCCTCGACGTCACGGGCGCCTCCACGGCCGACGGCGCACTGGCCGAACTGTGGACCTGCAACGGCGGCAGCAACCAGAAGTGGACGCTCGGCTAAAAGACTCGTGAGGGTTGCGGGCGGTTATTGGGCGGAAGGGCAAAGGTGTCTTGCCGTGCTGGGCGACCTTGGCCCGCGTCAGGCCCGGCCACGAACGAGTGACTGTGGAGGATTCGCGGCGCTAGGCGACGCAAATCCTCCACAGTCACCCCGCCGGGACT
>NZ_JBHWEB010000152.1:0-20730 GCF_042734395.1 Amycolatopsis sp. NPDC059657
ATCACCACAACACCCCTGGTCACCACGCCGACAGGCCGGTCAGTGTCTGTGAGGTCCTGAAACATCAACTGTCCGGGAAGTCCTGAAAACAGACAGCCGGTTCTAACCGGCCATACCACTCACGACCTCTCTCTAACCGTCGGCAACGCTCACGAGCCTGAGCCCGAAGGCCGACGGGATAGAGCCCGCTTTATCCCGGTCGCTAGAGAACGCCCTTGGTGGACGGGATGCCGCCCGCGCGGGGGTCGGGCTCGGTCGCGGCACGCAGTGCGCGCGCGACGGCCTTGTACTGGGCCTCCGCGATGTGGTGCGGGTCGCGGCCGTGCAGCACCCTGACGTGCAGCGCGATCTGCGCGTGGAACGACAGCGAGTCGAACACGTGCCTGGTCAGCACGAACGGGTAATTCCCGCCGATGGTGAACGAGTTGAACTGCTCCGGCTCGCCCAGGTGCACGCAGAACGGCCGCCCGGAGACGTCGATCGCGGCGTGCGCGAGCGTCTCGTCCATCGGGATCCACGAGTCGCCGAAGCGGCGGATGCCGCTCTTGTCGCCGAGTGCCTGGCGCAGCGCCTGGCCCAGCACGATCGCGGTGTCCTCGACCGTGTGGTGCGCGTCGATGTGCACGTCACCGGTCGCCTCGACCTTGAGATCGAGCGAGCCGTGCACGCCGAACGCGGTCAGCATGTGGTCGTAGAACGGCACACCGGTGGAGATCTCCACCTGACCGGTCCCGTCCAGGTCCAGCTGGACCAGTATCGACGATTCCTTCGTGGTCCGTTCGATTTTTCCGACGCGGGTCATCGGGGCACCTCCTTGCTCGCCTCGAGGAAGGCGTCGTTCTCTTCGGGGGTTCCGATGGTCACCCGCAGGTGGCCCTCGATACCGACATCCCTGATCAGCACCCCGTTGTCCACATAAGACTTCCAGCTCGACGGCGCGTCGGCGAACCGTCCGAAGAGGACGAAGTTCGCGTCGCTCGGCACCGGCGTGAAACCCAGGCCCAGCAAGGCTTCCACGACACGGTCACGCTCGGCTGCCAGCTTGTGCACCGACGCCAGCGTCGCGTCCGCGTGCCGCAGTGCCGCACGAGCGGCAGCCTGCGTCAGCGCGGAGAGGTGGTACGGCAGGCGCACCAGCTGGAGCGCGTCGACGACGGCCGGCGCCGCGGCGAGGTAGCCGAGCCGTCCGCCAGCGAACGCGAACGCCTTGCTCATCGTGCGCGAGACGATCAGCTTCGCCGGGTACTCGGCGAGCAGTTCCACCGCACTGGGCTGCGACGAGAACTCGGCGTACGCCTCGTCCACGACCACGATGCCCGGCGCGGCCTTGAGCACACCCGCCAGGTCCGCCAGCGGGATCGAGCCGCCGGTCGGGTTGTTGGGGCTGGTCACGAACACGATGTCCGGCTGTCGCGTGTGGACGATCTCGGCCGCTTTATCCATGTCCAGCGAGAAATCCGGGCGACGCGGCGTCGGCACCCAGTCGGTCTTGGTGCCCGCCGAGATGATCGGGTGCATCGAGTACGACGGCTCGAAGCCCAGCGCGGAGCGTCCCGGACCGCCGAAGGCCTGCAGGATCTGCTGCAGGATCTCGTTGGAACCGTTGGCGGCCCACAGGTTCCGCTCGGTCAGCGCCACACCCGTCGACGTCGTCAGGTACGCCGCGAGGTCGCGGCGCAGCTCGACGGCGTCGCGGTCCGGGTAGCGGTGCAGGTTCGCCGCCGCCTCGCGGACCGCTTCCGTGACGTCCGCGACGAGCGCGTCCGGCGGCGGGTACGGGTTTTCGTTGGTGTTGAGCCGAACCGGGATGTCCAGCTGCGGCGCGCCGTACGGCGATTTGCCGCGCAGGTCCTCGCGCAGCGGCAGATCGTCCAAGGTCACTTCGTTCATGACGGGAACCTCGCCGTCACCGCTTCGCCGTGCGCGGGCAGGTCTTCGGCGTTGGCGAGCGCGACGACCTTCGACGCGACGTCGCGCAGCGCCTGCTCGCTGTAGTCCACGATGTGCATGCCCTTGAGGAAGCTCTGCACGGACAGGCCGGACGAGTGCCTGGCGAACCCGCCGGTCGGCAGCACGTGGTTGGAGCCCGCGCAGTAGTCGCCGAGCGAAACCGGCGCGTACGCGCCGACGAAGATCGCGCCCGCGTTGCGCACCCGGGCGGCGACCTCGCGCGCGTTGGCGGTCTGGATCTCCAGGTGCTCGGCGGCGTACGCGTCGACGACCCGGACGCCGTCCTCCACAGTGGACACCAGCACGGTGCCGGACTGCTTGCCCCGCAACGCGATCCCGACGCGCTCCGAGTGCTTGGTCGCGCTGACGCGCCGCCGCAGCTCCGCGTCGACGGCGTCGGCCAGCTCCGGCGAGGTCGTCACGAGGACGCTCGCGGCGAGCGTGTCGTGCTCGGCCTGGCTGATCAGGTCGGCCGCGACGTGCGCGGGGTCGGCCGTCTCGTCGGCGAGGATGGCGATCTCGGTCGGCCCGGCCTCGGAGTCGATGCCGATCAGGCCGCGCAGCATGCGCTTGGCGGCGGTCAGGTAGATGTTGCCGGGCCCGGTGACCAGCGCGACCGGCACCAGCTCGGTGCCGTCGGTGTCGACGCCGCCATAGGTCAGCAGCGCGACGGCCTGCGCGCCGCCGACCGCCCAGACCTCCTCGACCCCGAGCAGCTCGGCGGCCGCCAGGATGGTCGGGTGCGGCAGCCCGCCGAACTCGGCCTGCGGCGGCGAGCACAGCACGAGCGTTTCGACGCCCGCGGCCTGCGCCGGGACGACGTTCATGACCACGCTGGACGGATACACCGCGAGCCCGCCCGGCGCGTACAGGCCGACCCGGTCGATCGCGAGCCAGCGCTCGGTGACCGTGCCGCCGTCGACGACGGTCGTCGTGACGTCCTCGCGCCGCTGGTCGGCGTGCACCTTGCGGGCGCGCGCGATGGACTCCTCCAGCGCGGCACGGACCTGCGGGTCCAGCTCGGACAGTGCCTTGGCCAGCTGCTCGCGGGGCACGCGCACACTCTCGGGGCGCACCTTGTCGAACCGCTCGGTGAACTCGAGCACGGCCTCGACGCCACGGTCACGGACCGCCTCGACCACCGGCCGCACCTGATGCAGTGCCGCGTCCACGTCGATCTCCGCGCGCGGCAGCGTGGCACGCAGTTCGGCGGCGGACGGGATCTGCCCTCGCAGGTCGGTTCGGTTCAGCATGGGACCAGGGTACGAGGTGGCCTCAGCGGGCATACTCCGTGGTGACGCCCGCACCACATGTTGGGAGACCACCGTGCCGCGTATCGGCCTCTGCCAGGTCACTTCGAGTGACGAGCCGGACACGAACCTCAAGCTCATCCGCGAGGGCGTCGCCGACGCGGCGGGCCGGGGCGCGCGGATCGTCGTGTTCCCCGAGGCCGCGATGGCACGGTTCGGCATCCCGCTGGGACCGCTCGCGGAGCCTTTGGACGGTCCATGGGCGACGGCCGTGGCGGGCATCGCGGCCGAGTACGACGTGCTGATCGTGGCCGGGATGTTCACCCCGTCCGACGACGGCCGGGTGCGGAACACGCTGCTCATCACCGGGCTCGGCGAGCACCGCGGCTACGACAAGATCCACCTCTACGACGCCTTCGGCTTCCGCGAGTCCGACACGGTCGCGCCCGGCTCCTCGCTGGTGCGGTTCACTGTGGACGGCGTCTCGTACGGCGTCGCCACCTGCTACGACCTGCGCTTCCCGGAATTGTTCCGCGCGCACGGCGAGGCGGGCGTCGCCGCGGTGCTGGTGCCCGCGTCGTGGGGTGCGGGCGAGGGCAAGCGCGAGCAATGGGAAGTCCTCGCGCGTGCCCGCGCGCTCGATTCGGGAGCCTGGGTGGTCGCGGTCGGCCAAGCCGACCCCGCGGCGACCGGCGTTTCGGTGAATCCGAAAGCGCCGACGGGAATCGGCCACTCGATCGTGTCCGACGGATTCGGCCGAATGTCTGCCTCTTTGGGCAGCGCGCCCGAAACAGTGGTGGTCGATATCGATCCTGAAATCGCGGAAAAGGCCCGCGTGGCCACTGGGGCGTTGGCGAATCGCCGCCTTTAGGGCAGGCGGACGGTCTTCAAGAACCTCGGCAGCAGCCATGGCCGCGGCCCGCTGACGACGATCTTGCCGCTGAGTACCGCACGCGCCTTGCCGACGCGGTGGAAGTTCATGAGGTTGAGTGTCGCCGGGTCGAAACGCAGGCGCACATCGTTGTCGTCACGCGGCTCTTCGACCGTCACTTCGCCCCGATGCAGCACCAGCGTCACCGGTTTCGTGTAGTCGGACCGGAAGCCCACCGCGATCCGTTGTTCGCGTGGCGGCTCGTCGTTGTCCAGCAGGTGACCGCTGTCGCGGCGCAGCATCCCGACCAGGAACAGGTCGAAGAACAGGGCCGCGTCGCACGGCGGGATCGGCCATCTCCCGATGTCCCAGCCGTGGATCAGCAGTTCGTTGACCAGATGCGCGAGCACTCCCGCGCGAGGCACCCGCGAATCACCGAGCCACGGCAGCGGTTCCCCGGGGTCGAGCCCCTCGCTGACCTGGAGTATCACGTCGATGTCGGACTGGAGCCGCTCGATGATCCTGCCGGTGTCGCGCTCGGTGAAGTGGGCGAGCGCGGTCGCGTTGAGGTCCGAGACGGTGTCGACCGTGGTGGTGAGCGCCGCGGCTCGCAGCGGAGACGGGGCCTGGCCGGAGCCGACTTGACCGGCGTAGAGCCGGGCGATGACCGCGACGTGGGCCGCGGTGTCCGCGACGGTCCAGTCCTTGGTCGCCTTCGCGTCAGGGTCACTGGCGGACACCAGCTCGGCGAAGCGGTCCCCGGTGTGCTTGAGCGAGGCGCGCACGGCTTGCCAGTGAATGTCCGTGATAGGGGAAGGCATGATTCCAGTGAACACCGAAACGGCTTGAGCGGGTTTATCGCGACGTGCTCGTTTTTCTTCCCATTTAAACTTATAGCAGCGGGTGGGTCTTGTGGCAAGACCCCGGTCCTGGTCCACAATTCATGGCCTTGACCGAGTGAGGGGAATTCTCAATGCGTGTTCTGCTGTCCACGATCGGGTCGCGTGGCGATGTCCAGCCGGTGGTGGCGCTGGCCGCTCACCTGAAGCGGCTCGGGCACGAGGTCCGCGTCTGCGCGCCGCCCGACTTCCGCGCTCAGGTCGAAGGCCTGGCTGTCCCGTTCATCCCGGTGGGTCCCGAACTGCGGTCGACCGGCAAGACCGGCATGGTCGCGCCGCCCACGCCGCAGCAGCGGCGCCAGTTGATCGAAACCACGGTCGCCGACCAGTTCACGGCACTCATGTCGGCCGCCGAAGGCTGCGACGTCATCGTCGCGGGCGGCTACCTGGTCATCGCAGGCCGTTCGGTCGCCGAGCACCTGGGCATCCGCTACGTGATGGCGGCCTATTGCCCGGTGTTCCTGCCATCCCCGCATCACGCGCCGCCGGTGTTCCCGATGCTGGGCGACACACCGGGTTCCGCCGACAACGCGACGCTGTGGGAGCGCGATCAGCACAAGTACGCCATCTTCCGCGACCCGCTCAACGCGCATCGGGAAGCGCTCGGCCTGGCTCCGGTCACCGATGTGCGTGCCCACCTGTTCACCGACAAGCCTTGGCTGGCGGCCGACCCCGTTTTGGCGCCATGGCCGCCGACCGACGGCCTGGACGTGACGCAGACGGGCGCGTGGATCCTGCCGGACGAGCGCCAGCTGTCCGCCGAGATCGAAGCCTTCCTGGAGGCGGGCGAGCCACCGGTCTACTTCGGCTTCGGCAGTATCCGCGCGCCCCAGGACCTCAGCCGCGCCATGATCGAGTCCGCCCGCGCGCTCGGCAGGCGGGCGATCGTGCTGCAGGGCTGGGCCGATCTGTCGCTTGTGGACGACGCCGATGACTGCCTGTCGATCGGCGAAGTCAACCAGCAGGCACTGTTCAAGCGGGTCGCGGCGGTCGTCCACCACGGCGGCGCCGGGACGACGACCACGGCCGCGCGCGCCGGTGCGCCCCAGGTCGTGATCCCGCAGCACAGCGACCAGTTCTACCTCGCGGACCGGGTCGCTTCGCTGGGCATCGGCGTCGCGCACGACGGCAGCACGCCGACCACCGCTTCGCTGACGTCAGCGCTCGCGCGGGCTCTGGAACCGGAGGTGGCGGCGAACGCGAAGGGCATCGCCGGCACCGTGCGCACCGACGGCACCGCCGTCGCCGCCCGCCTGCTGGTCTAGGTCGTGAGTGGTACGGCCGGTTCTAACCGGCCGTACCACTCACGAGCCCTTGACGCGAAGCCGCTGAACCGACCCATCGCTGGTACCCGCGAACAACCAGGCCCCATCCGGCGAAGCGACCACCGACTCGGTCGACGGCGCACCGCCGAGCTTCGTCCAAGTCCGCCCGCCGTCGGAGCTGCGCAGCACCGGCGACTCCTTCGACGCGGCGTACAGAACGCCGCCGCGGCCGGAGGTCAAGGCCGAGAGCCGTGGCGTCGGGTAGGACTTGAACGTCTTGCCGCCGTCGAGGCTCACCCGCACCGACTGGCCGACCGCGACCACCACGCGCTCGCCGTCGATCGCGATGGCGTCGACCGTGCCGTCGAGCACCTTCGTCATCGTGACGCCGGTGTCCGCGCTGTGGTAGAGCCCGCTCACGTCGCCGATCCACACCGAGTCCAGGCCGTGCTGGTCGATCGCGATCGCCTTGACGCCGCGGAGTTCGTCGTGGATGCGGGGCACCAGGGTGTCGCCGGCCTCCTCGCTGAAGTAGAAGGCGTTGACCAGGTACGCCGCGACGTACATCCGCTTGCGCGGCAATGCCGGGTGGATGGCGATGGACCGGGTGTTGCCGTCGACCGCGGTGAGGAACTTCCAGGTCTTGCCCGAGTCTTCCGACCGCTCCAGGAAGATCGCGTCGTTGCTGCCGCGGTAGCCGTTTCGCCCGCGCAGCACCACGTTCGGTGTCTCGGGGTTGACCGCCAGTGCGCCGACGCGGTTCCCGATGGCGGCGGGCGCCTTGCCGTCGAAGCCCCACTCCTGCTCGCGGGCGGGGAGCGTGGTCCGGAACGAGCCGACCATGGTGCCCGCGATCAGCGACTCGCCGGTGATGGCCAGCGAGTAGACGACGCCGGCAGGCAGACCGATGCGCTGGAACGTGTTCGCGTCGCTCGTGGTGTAGATGCCGCCGCTGCCATAAACGACCTGCTCGGCCGGGCGGTCGGGGAAACTGCCGAGGTCTTCGTAGACGTCGAGCTTGGCCAGGCCCTGCGTGGCGCGCCAGGTGCGCCCGAGATCGGCGCTCACCCAATGCCCTTGCAGGCTCTCGACCTGCAGCTCACCGGTCGCGGTGAGCGCGGCGAAGAGGATCCAGCCCGAGAACGGTCCCTTCAGCTCCTGCCAGGTCGCGCCCTTGTCGATCGACAGGTGCACGCCGCCGGACGATCCGCCGCCGGTGAGCACCTTGTCGCCGTGCACGGTGAGATGGGAACCGGCCGTCACGGGCGCTTTCGTGCTCTTGCCATTCCGGATGATGTACAGGTCATGCCCAGCGGTGACGAACAAATCCGAGCCGATGGCACGCAAACTGTCCGCCTCGGCCGGAGAGCCGCCGATCAGTTTCCATTTCCGGCCATCGGGACTGCGGTACACGCCTTTCTCACCGGACGCGTACACCTGCCCATTCGCGATCAGCACGTCAGTGACGTCGCCGTCCATTGTCAGCACCGCTTGGAATGTCGCGCCCGCGTCGGTACTGCGCAGCACGGCGCCCTTGCCACCGCCGCCGACATATCCCGCGACATAGACCAGATCGGGATTGCGCTGATCGGCGGCGAGCTTCGTGCCCCTGAGGTGGCCGCCGGGATACAAACCGCCCTGCCGCCAGGTGTGGCCGCGGTCGTCGGACCGGTACAGCCGATGATCCGCTGGCGGCTGCGCGTAAATCCGCGCGGGCTTGGCGCTGCTGAAAGCCAGATATCCGCCGATGGTATTGGGACCGACCGATTCCCAGGTCCCGCTCGGTGGAGCCGCCGCGTTCGCGGGCGGGGTGAGCACGCACAAAGCGAGCACCAGCGACACCAGGAATCTCATTGAGGGCTCCGCATTCCGCGAATGGGCAAGGCCAGCGCAGATTAGCGCGAATGATCACCCACGGGAATGGCCCGGTCACCGGCACCCGGAATGCCGAACGCCCCTTCCGTCACAATTTCCGGAAGGGGCGTTCGTGAATTGTCGAAACTCAGTGCACGGCAGGCTCCGGGACGATGCCTTCCTTGATCGCGATCAAGGTCAGCCCGGCGCGACGGCGCTCGCCGGTCTTGTCACGGATCCGGTCCAGGTACGACCGGACGGTCCGCACGCTGATGCCCAGGTCCTCGGCGATGTCCACGTCCCGCTCGCCACCGGCGACCAGCTTCAGCACCTCACGCTCGCGCTTGGACAGGTCGATGCGCGGCCCGGCGTTGCGGTCGTGCGAGGCGTCGATGACCATCGAGGCCAAGGTCGGCGACACGTACGTGTTGCCGGCGTGGATCGTCCTGATCGCGCGCAGGATCTCCTCGCCGTCGGCGTCCTTGGACAGGTAGCCGTGCGCGCCGGCGCCGATCGCGCCGAGCACCTCGTTCTTGCCCGCGTGCGCGGACACCACCAGCACCTTGTGCCCCATGCCGTTGACCTCGAGCACGGCGGCCGCGTCGGCGACCCCGCGCAGCTTCAGGTCGAGCACGATCACGCTGCCCGGTGGCTGCTTGCTGACCGCGAACTTCGCCACCGAGTCCTCGACCGCGCCGAGCTCGATGTCGTCGGCCTCGGCCAGCACGCGCGCGACCGCGTCGCGATACAGCGGGTGGTCCTCGATCACACCGACTTTGATGCGTTCACGCCGCATCGGCTGTTCCTCAGTCATCCCTCACCCCGCTCCTGCCACCGGAGCCACGAGCTGGGCGGCCGCGGCCGGATCCAGCGCGGGCCCGGTGGGCACCAGTCCCAGCAAACCACTCGAAACAGCTTGTTTCCGCACCGCTCCGTAGCCCAGCGCGGCCAGCGCCTGCGCGCTCGCCACCGGATACTTCAGCCCCGTGTCGGTCACCAGGTAAACCGTGCCCGAGCCCATCAGCTCGGTCACCACCGCTCCCCCGGACGGCGGCACGAACACCTCGTCCGCGGCGCGGGCGTCGGTCTTCGGCGCCGCGATCGCCCGCCCGCCCGGCGGCGCGCCGGACAGCACGATCCTGGCCGGACCGGCGCCGTCGCCCTCGGCGCAGACCGTCACCACGCCGCCGGTCACCGTGAGCAGCGCCGGGATGCGCCCCGGATAACCACCCGCGTTCTCCGCCGTCACCCGGCCGGTCTTCGCCACCTCGGCGGCCTTGACGACCGTCGTGCCCGGCTTCTCGTAGGCGTCGGAGTTGGCGGGTGCCGCCATGATCAGAGCCGCTTCCGTCTGGGTGACGACCTGCAGCCCGTCCTTGCGCACCAGATAATAACCGGCTGGAGTGCCGGTCACCGCGTCATTGACCACCAGTATCTGCCCGACCTTGGTGGCGGTGGTCCCCACCTTCGGTCCCGCCCGCCCGGCGTCGGCGACCGCGATGAAGCTCAGGTCGCGCCCGGCGGGCACGGTGTTGAGCCATCTGCCGGACACCACGACGGCCGAACCGGCGTCGTAGCCGAGCGCCGCGCTCGCGTCCGCGCTCAGCTTGTACCGCTGCCCGCCCGCGATGAGGTACCGCTCGCCGCCCGCGAGGCGCACCAGCAGCCCCTCGGCCGACCCGACCTCGCGGCCGGTGGCGGCGGCGCCGAGCACGACGACGGACGTCGGCTCGGCCGAGGAGGGTGCGTCCGGTGTGGTCTTCGAGCAGCTGTTCCACCGGCTCGTCACGAGATTGCCGGCGCCGGGCAGCGAGTCGGGCGCGCCGGCGATGCCGACGCCGCCACCACGCGGCGCGGTGGCGAGGTTCTTCGCCGAGACCGAGACGGTCGCGTCGCCGTTACCGCCGGCGAGCAGCCGCGCCGAGGCGTAGTTCAGCACCGGATGCAGCGCGTTGTCCTGCCCGAGGATGTACCTCGCCCCGGTGCCCTCCTCGACGATGACGTGCCCGCCTGCCAGCCAGTCCTTGCCGCCGGACGGTTTGAGCAGGCCGATCACCCCGAACACGGCCGTGACCAGCAGCATCACCGCGACACCGAGCACCGTGCCCAGAACCAGGCGCCTGCTCGGCGAAACCGGATGGTTCGCGTCGGCGGCCACCAGCGCCGAAACCAGTCTCCGGCGCAGGAACTGATACGCCTGGATCTGATCTCGCTGCGTCCACACCCTTCCTAACCCCCGCTCTTCGACCAGGGCTCATGTTAGGCGTCGATAACCCGCGCTTGTGTGGGCAATTTTTCCGGCAGCGGGAAACGCGTTGCCCGATAACGTTGTCCCCAGTCAGGAAGGGGTGGCGCTGTGTCTGTCGACGCGCCCGCGAGCGGGGTGCTCACACCGCGGGCGGCTGGGCCGAAAGTGTCGGTGGCGACCGCACCGTGGATCTTGCCGGTGCGTGCCATCCAGGTCGCGATCTGGGAGATCGCCGCGCTGGCCGTGCTGCTGGCCTACACGGTCGACGGCGTTTCGCAGCCGATGCGGATCACGGTCGCGGCGGTCGCCGGACTGATCTTCGTGACGACCTCAGTGCGCATCGCGGGCAAGCATGTGGCCGGCTGGACGGTGACCTGGCTCGGCCATCGCTTGCGCCGCCACGACAGCAGGCGTGACAGCCCCGACCCGCTGCACCGCATCGCGGGCGCTTTGAAGGTGCGCCAGCACGTCGACCGGGCGGGCAACCGCTTCGGCGTCGCCGAGATCGACGGCGGCTGGTCGGCCATCGTCCGCCTCAAGGGCCCGATGACGCCCGACACCGCGACGGTCGTGCGCATCCTGCGCGACACCTACCGCCGCGCCGACATCCCGCTCTCGACCGCGCAACTGCTCACCTGGACGGTCGCGCGCGGCCAGACCGGCAAGCCGTACCGGGTGCATTGGCTGACCGTGCGCTATCGCCCCGACGAGGCCCCGGTCGCCGCGCTGGCTCGCGGCGGCGGCGAACTCGGCGCGTTGCGCAGCACGGCCTGCGCCGCGCTCGGCCTGATGGGCGCGCTCGCCGAAGCGGGCTACGAGAGCACCGTTCTCGAGGCGAACGAACTCGCCGAAGAACTCCGCGTCGCGCTGGGTGCCGGACGCCAGGCCGAGCCTGCCGACGCTTGGCGTTCCTGGTCTGCCGGCCAAGCGACGCAGGTCTGCTTCGCGCCGGTGGCAGACCACGACGCCATCGACGCGCTCGACGTTTTCGTCCCGGCCGCGGCTTTCACGGCCAGCTCGTACACCCTGCGCCGCACTCCCGGCGGCAAGGAGAAGGCGGACGTGGTGATCCGCGTCGGCGGCGAACTTCGCGCTTCGGAGCTGGGCATCCGCGCGGTTCCGCTGCATGGCCGTCACGCGTCCGGTGTCAGGCGCTCATTGCCGCTCGCGCTGGTCTCTTAAGGCTTCCCGACCTTTACGACGGCTTGGCCGCCTTCGACGGCGATGATCTTGAAGGACTCGCCGTTGAGGCTGAGCGTCCGGTCCGCGATGCCCGAGGCGGAGAGGCTCACGTTGATCCCGCCCGAGACTTCGACGCGGTCGTCCTTGACGGTCACCAAGACCGGACCGAGCTTGGCGTTCGGAATCCGGTCGCCGGTCTTGACCAGCACCTCGCAGCTGCCGTCCGAGCAGGCCGCGACGTTCGTACCGTCCGCGGCGGCGGGCAAGCCGCCGCCTCCGGAGCCGCACGCGGCCAGTAGCAGCAGGGGTGGCACCCACCTGAGAGTCATGGGGGAAGCGTAGGAAGTCCGGCCGGGGAGGGGTCCCGGGTGAAAAACTCGTGAGCGTTACGGGCGGTTATTGGGCGGAAGGGCAAAGGTGTCATGTCGTGCTGGGCGACCTTGGCCTGCTTCCGCCCTGGCCACGAAAGAGTGAAGCGAGGGTGCCCCCGAATGCGTACTACGCACCCAACGGCCCCCTCACTTCAAGCCCGCCCGAGGCTTACGGGCACCCCGCCGGACTTGGTAAAGGAATCCCTCACCAGCCAGCCACATTCGGCTTTCCGCGCAATAGAACCGGCCGTACCACTCACGACCCCTAGCCTCGGACGGCCTCGTAGACCCCGGCGATCATGCCCACGAAAGGCACCAGCGAGAGCAGCGCGAGGAACTCGCTGACGTCCAAAAGCCTGCCCCAGTAAGGGGAACGCATCCCGCGCGCGACCCGTCCCGCGTACACCAGGCAGATCACCGCGCCGACGGCCACCGCGAGCCCGGCCGCGAACAGGAACGCGGGCGAACCCCGCGACACCAGCCAGAACCCGGCGCAGACCAGCGCGGCCCCGCCGAAAGCCACCAGCACGATCCGCTGCACAGCGCCCGCGTAGGACCGCGAACGCAGCATCCACGTGATCCCCAGCAGCGCGACCAGCCCGCCTTCCCAAGGCCCGCCGAAGGAAAGCACCACGGACGACGCCAGCATCAGCAGGCCCAAAGCGAACAGCAGGCCGCTCAGCAGTCCCTGCGCGCGAGCCGTCTGGCCGACCATGTCCGCGCCGAGTGACGGCTGTTCGTTGGCACGGAACGAATCCATGTCATCCGGCACCCGAGGCAGCGGCAACCGGCCGAGCCGCAACGCGAGCATCGGCGCGACCGCCGCCAACGCCGTCGCCAGGACCGCGAGCACCGAAGCGGCCGCGACCGGGCGTGCGTCGAACAGCAGCACGAAAGCAGTGGTCAACGCGCCGAGCCCGGCGGAGCCCGCGACCGCCACGAACCACGGCAGCCGATCCGCGACGACGACCGCGCCGAGCACCGCGTACACCGTCACCGTCGCGAGCCCGGCGCCCAACGGCCCGGCAGCCAGCGAAAACGGCGCGTGCGGTGGCAACGCGGACATCCCGGCGAGCAGTGCCGCGCCCACTCCGGCCAACGCTCCGGCCGCACCGGCGCCAGCGTCACCGTAGGCGCGGCTCAGCGCGCCGCCGCCCAGAAGCAGGATCACGGCCAGCAAGCCGGTCCCGATCGGCGCGAGCACCGTCCCGGCCGCCGACGTCTGCAACAGCACCGCCGCGCCGAGCAGCAACCCGACCGCCGCCGCGATGCCGCCGCGGCGGGCGATCGCGGGCGTCCACGCGCCGGTGCCGGACTCGGCGACGCTGGCGATGGAGTCGACGACGTCGTCGAACAGCAGCGGACCCCGCGGGCGTTCCCGCGGGGTCAGGTGCAGCACTTCGCCGTCACGGATCTGGGCAGCGGCGACGCTCAGGCCGAGTGCGAGCGGCGCGCCGCCCAGCCGGGAGAGCACCCAGCCGGGATGGTCGGCCGACGCCTGCCCGGAGGCCGCCGCCAGCCGGACCAGCTGCGGCACGAGCTCGGCGAACGTGCTCTGGGGTGGCAGCGCGACGTCGACGCGCGCGCGGGGAGTGACCACCGTGACGCGCCGGGTCGAGCCGGAGGAGACCGCCGCTGTCATGACTCGAGCGAGCCGGCCTGCTCGATCACCGGCGCGAACTTCGCCGCCGAGTTCTCGGCCAGCTTCTGCAGGCCGTTGTTGACCGCTTCGAGCACGATCTCGCCGAGGTTGCGGGCGTCGTAGCGGCGGACGGTCTCGGGATCGATGTCGATCGAGGTGAACCGGCCGTCACCGCGCAGCGTCACGGTGACCTCGTTGTTCCGCGAGTGGGCCTTGACCTCCATGGCCTCGACCGAGCGCTGGATCCGCTGGACCTCCTCGGTCTGGCGGCGCACCTGCTCGAGCAGTTCGTCCATGTCCGGCACGGCGTAGGGATCGGTGTTCAACTGGGGAGCCTTCCTGGATTAGCTGTTGGCCGCGTCGTAGTTGACGTGCTCGGTGTAGTGCTGGCCGTTGTAGGTGATGTCGATGTCGACCTTGGCGTCCTGCCCGGCGGGCGCCTGGATCTCCGAGTGACCGGTGGTCAGGTCGGTCTTGATGATCACGTGGTCACTCGTCGGCACCGACGCTGGCGGGGTTGCGCCGTTCGCGGGCAACGTGGTCGCGGGCGGGGTCGCGCCATTCCCACCGTTGACGGGAATCCACGAATCCTGAGCGCCACCCGGGGAAGCACCGCCGCCACCGAGCGCGGGCGGCGTGTACTGCGTGAACGGCGGCGGCGTGGAACCCGTCGCGCCCGTGCCACCGGCGACGGCCTGGCCGGACGCCGACGCGACCGGCGCGGGCGCCTGCGGCGAGGTCACCGGCGTGCCGGAGATCGCCGTGTTGCCCGCGGTGGACGCGGCGCCACCGGCGGCCGGAGTGGTGCTCTTGCTGCCGAACAGCTTCTCGATGTCACCGATGATGGTGGCGAGCTGGCTGATCTGGTTGGCGAGCTGCACCACGCCGAGTGCCTTGAGCAGCGCGCCGATCGCGGTGATGAACGCGCGCAGCGTCGCACTGGTCGCCGTCGACAAAGCGACCGCGGCGCCGTAGGTCCACGGGTTCGACATCAGGCCGGCGACGATCGGGTTGACCGCGCCGACGACCGCCTTGTAGGCCGCCTGCGCGGTCTTGATCAGGGTGCCGGACACCCCCAGCAGTTCGGCACCCTTCTGCACCACCCCGATGATCTTCGTGAGCGATTCGAGCGAGTCGTGGATCTTCTTCAGCGCCGACTGCGAGGCCGCGCCGGACCAGGTCTTGGACAGCTGGTCGGCGGCCTTCTTGAAGTCCGTGTACAGCCCCACGAAGTCGGAAGCCTTCTTGAGCAGCTCAGCGACGTGCTTCGCGATCTGTTCCGGCGAACCGGTGTAGATCTGCGGCAGCACCGTGATGGGCCCGCCCGAAGCCGCGGTGGCGTCCATGGCGCTGGAGTTGGGATAGATCACTACTCAACCTCTCTGGAAGGTGGCTGCCAAAGACACGAGAAGACTTAAGAAGCCGGCCGGTAGACACTGACGTTGGCCAGTCCGCGGATGCCGGGGTCGACGAGACCGTGGTTGTAGAACAGCCCGCCGTCACCCGCGACGCCGATGAACGGCCGCCCGCCGGTGAACAGGCTCGGCTCGACCACGACCACATCGCCGCTGTGCACCCCGCCCGGCACGTCGCCGAACCCCCGCGCGGTGCCCGCGTACACCTCGATGACGCCGATCCTGGCCTGGTTGTCGGCGTTGCCGCCGAGCCAGTCGTTGAAGTCGGTCACCCCGTGGAACCTGGCCGCCGCCACGGGATACTCGCCGAGCTGCCCCAGACCCGCGTCCCCCAGGTAGCGCAGCACGTTCCCGACCGAATCGGGCTCGCCCGCCGCGCCGGCGCTGTCCTTGATCGCCGCCGTGGCCAGCTCGGACGCCTGGTGCGGGGTTCCCCAGATCTTCGCCATCAGGCCGCCGCCGTTGCCCGAGTACGCGCCGGCCACGGCACGGTCGGCGGCGTCGTACTCGTCGGCACTGCGCCGGACGAGATCGTTGACCTGCTGCAGCAGTGTGAGCAGCTTGCGCAGTGCGGTGACCTGGTAGCCCTGCATCGACGCGTTGGCCGAGGCCACGGCGTCGCCGAGCGCCGCGAAGGACAGGGGCGCGATGACGGTGCGTTCGAGGTCGGAGACCACGTTGATGCCCTGCACGATGATGCCGCCGACGTTCCCGACGGTGGAACGCATCGCTTCCGGCTGCGCCCGGTATTCCATGCCCCCTCCTTCCCGCCCATCCGCACTCGATACGCCAGCGTAGGTTCGGCCCGCGCGCGGAGCGGACGGCAAAAGTACCCACCGCAAGGCGTGAAGAAGTGGCCAAAATGATCGGCAGGGTACCCACGACCACCAAGGACCGCCACTGATGTCCCAGCGTTTGCCGATGATCGGCGAGCAGCCAGCCGAGATCGTCCTGCAGTCCCCGCCGATGATCCCCAAGGGCGGCTCCGGCGGAATGCTGCAGCTGCTCATGTTCCTGCCGATGATGCTGGGCATGGGCGCCATGTCGTTCGTCTACATCGGACGCGACGGCGGGGCGATGACCTGGATCTTCGGCGGCCTGTTCATCGTGGTGATGGGCGGCATGGTGGTGATGTCGCTCGGGCGGGGCGGCGCGGCGAAAAAGGCGGCGGTCAACGAGGAACGCCGCGACTATCAGCGTTATCTGGCCGGTCTCCGAGGCCAGGTCCGGGAAATCGCCGACGACCAGCGCGCCGAGATGATCTCGCTGCAGCCGGATCCGGCCGACCTCTGGGCCTATGTCGAGGCGGGGAAACTGTGGGATCGGCGGCGTGCCGCGCCGCAGTTCGGCCAAATCCGCGTCGGATCGGGGCCACAACGCCTGATTACGCCGTTGCGCGCGCCGCAGACTGTGCCGTTGGAAGACCTCGACCCGGTTTCCTCCACCAGTCTCAAGCACTTCATCCGCACGTATTCCACGGTGAACGACCTGCCGGTGGCCATCTCGCTGCGTTCGTTCGCGGCGGTCTATCTGTCCGGCAGGCGCCCTGACACGCTCGGCCTGACCCGTGCGCTGCTCGCGCAGCTGGTGACTTTTCACTCACCCACCGATCTGCGGATCGCGCTGTGCGTCGCCGGAAACCGGCTGCACGACTGGGAATGGGCGAAGTGGCTGCCGCACGCGACCGCGTCGACGGCCGCCGACGCGGCGGGCCCGCGACGGCTGGTGGCGGACAACGTCAAGACACTCGGCGAGCTGCTGGGCAACGACCTCGGCGAGCGCCCGGCGTTCAGCCGCAAGGGCCAGAGCCATGACCACCCGCACATCGTGGTGATCGTCGACGGCGGCCAGACCTACGGCGAGCCGCGGCTGATCACCGAGGCCGGGCACCTCGGGGTCACCGTGCTCGACGTCGGCACGGAGCAGCCGCGCGCGTCGTCGACCGAGCAGATCCTGTGCCTGCACAGCGGTCCCGGCCAGCTGGGCATGGTCGTCGGCGAGGGAAACGACGTCAAACTGGGCTTCCTGGGCAAGCCGGACGCGCTCGACCGCGGCTCGGCCGAGGCGCTCGCCCGCATGCTGACCCCGCTGTACCAGGGCACGGCCGTGGTCAGCGAAACGCCGATGTCCGCGACGTTCGGGCTCGCCGCGCTGCTGGGCATCGGCGACCCGCGCGACACCGACACGGCCGTGACGTGGGCGCCGCGCGCGCCGCGTGACCGGCTGCGGATCCCGCTCGGCGTGAACCCCGAGGGCCGCCCTGTCGAGCTGGACCTCAAGGAGTCCGCCGAGGGCGGCATGGGCCCGCACGGCCTGGTCATCGGCGCGACCGGGTCCGGCAAGAGCGAGCTGCTGCGCACGCTGGTGGTCGGACTGGCGGTCACGCACTCGTCGGAAAAGCTGAACCTGGCGCTGATCGACTTCAAGGGTGGCGCGACCTTCGCCGGGATGACCGGGCTGCCGCACACGTGCGCGGTCATCACCAACCTGTCCGACGACCTCTCGCTGGTCGACCGGATGGCCGACGCGATCAACGGCGAGGTGTTGCGGCGGCAGGAACTCCTGCACGCGGCAGGCAACTACGCCTCGGTGCGCGACTACGAGAAGGCACGCGAGAGCGGCGTCAACCTGAAGCCGCTGCCGTCGCTGCTGGTGATCATCGACGAGTTCTCGGAGCTCCTTTCTTCACGCCCCGAATTCATCGACCTGTTCGTCACCATCGGGCGGCTCGGGCGTTCGCTCGGCATCCACCTGCTGCTCGCCTCGCAGCGACTGGAGGAGGGCCGCCTGCGCGGGCTCGACTCGCACCTGTCCTACCGGATCGGCCTGCGCACGTTCTCCGCGCAGGAAAGCCGCGCGGTGCTCGGCGTCGCGGACGCGTACCAGCTGCCGTCGGTGCCGGGCTCGGCGTACCTGAAGGTCGACACGGACACGCTGATCCGGCTCAAGGCCGCCTACGTCTCCGGCGACCTGCCGCCGCGCAACCTGGTCGCGGCCGCGGCGGCCAAGAACTCCCATGTGCTGCCGTTCACGCTCGCGCCCGTCGAGATGCCGGTGGAGATCCCGGCGATGATCCACGACGAGCCCGAAGAATCCACATCGGACGGTCCAACCGAGACGATCATGAGCGCGATGGTCTCGCGGCTGGAGGGCAAAGGTCCCGAGGCACACCAGATCTGGCTGCCCCCATTGCAGGAACCGCCCACTTTGGACCAGCTGCTGCCGCCGCTCGGCATCGATCCCGAGCGTGGCCTGTGCCCGCTCGGCTGGGGCGGCAACGGCAAGCTGACCATTCCGGTGGCCCTGGTGGACAAGCCGTTCGAGCAACGCCGCGACATGCTGTGGGCGGACTTCGCGAGTGCCGGTGGGCACGCGCTGATCGTCGGCGCGCCGCAGAGCGGCAAGTCGATCCTGATGCGCACGATCGCCGGGATGCTCGCGCTGACGCACACCCCGCGTGAGGTCCAGCTGTTCATTTTGGACATGGGCGGTGGCGCGCTGGCCCCGCTTTCCGGGCTGCCGCACACTTCCGGTTACGCCACGCGGCGTGACGCGCAGCGGTGCCGTCGCGTCGTCGCCGAGCTGACCACGTTGCTCGAACAGCGCGAGGAGTTCTTCGCCGCACACGGCATCGAGTCGATCGCGACCTTCCGCCAGCGGCGCGCGGAGTTCACCGAGAGCCGCGATGACCGTGAATTCGGGGACGTGTTCCTGTTCGTGGACAACTGGACGACCATCCGGCAGGAATACGAAAAGCTCGAGGAGCAGATCACCGCGCTCGCCCAGCGCGGACTCGGGTTCGGCATCCACGTGATCATCTCACTGAACCAGTGGATGGGGATCCGTGCGCCGTTGCGCGACGCCATCGGCACCCGGTTCGAGCTGCGCCTCGGTGACCCCGCCGACTCGATCATCGACCGCAAGACCGCGCAGAACGTGCCAGCCGACGCGCCGGGCCGCGGGCTCACCTCGGAGAAGCTGCACTTCCTCGGCGCGCTCCCCCGCGTCGACTCCGACCAGCGCCCGGCCACGATCGGCGACGGCGGCGTCGACCTCGTCGAGCGGCTTTCACTGGCGTGGCAAGGAACGCGCGCGCCCCAGGTCCGGCTGCTGCCCGCCGAGATCCCGCTGGACTCGCTGCCGCCCGCGCCGGGCAAGCAGGTGCTGCTCGGCATCGCGGAGTCGAACCTCGGCCCGGTGGCACTCGATTTCGGGTCCGATCCGCACTTCCTGGCGTTCGGCGATGTCGAGTCCGGCAAGAGCTCGCTGCTGCGCGCGCTCGCACAGGGCATCATGAGCGCTTATACCCCCGACGAAGCGGCGATCGTGGTCGCCGATTACCGGCGCGGTCTCCTCGACGCGGTCACCGGACGGCATTTGCTCGGATACGCGGGTTCCGAAACGGTCTTGACCGGGTCGATCAAGGAATGCGAACAGGCAATGCGTTCGCGGCTGCCCGGTCCCGATGTCACCGCCGACCAATTGCGCAACCGGTCGTGGTGGAAAGGCCCGGAACTGTTCATCCTGGTGGACGATTACGAGCTCGTCGCGCAGGTCGGCCGTAACCCGCTGTTGCCTTTGCTGGAGTTCCTGCCGCAGGCACGCGACATCGGGCTGCACATCATCCTGGCCCGTGGATCGGGCGGCGCGGGCCGCGCGTTGTTCGAGCCGGTGCTCCAGCGCATCCGCGAACTCGGCTCTCCCGGCCTGGTCATGGCGGGTTCGAAGGACGAAGGGGTGCTGCTCGGCGACGTCAAACCGGGTCCGCAGCCGCCGGGCCGCGGCACGCTCGTCAGCCGCCGTCACGGCACCGGCCTGATCCAGGTCGCGTGGACCAAACCCGCCGACGCCTAACGGTTCACCTGACCAGCCCACGACTTTCGGCGCTTACCGGACTTCAAGACGGGGATTAACGTTCAATCGCTGCTTCAAGTTGAGCCCATTCCCTTACTTCCGGAGAAGGGTACATTCATGCGGATTTCCAAATTGATCGGCACCGTCGCGTCCGTCGCCGCCGCGCTGAGCATCGCGGGCGCGGGCGTGGCACAGGCGCAGACCGACATCATCGGCGGCGGGACGGTCAGCTCGGCACCCTGGGGCGCGCAGGTCTACTGGGCGGGCAGTTTCTCCTGCTCCGGCACCAGCATCGCGCCGACGTGGGTGCTCACCGCGCGGCACTGCGTCAGCTCGGGCGCGATGAGCGTCAAGGTCGGCAACGTGAACCTCGGCCAGGGCATCAACGCCACGGTCGCGCAGAAGTACACCTCACCCAACGGTGACATCGCGCTGCTGCGCCTGTCGACGGCCGCGGGCACCTCGCACGTCACGCTGTCGAGCGCGATCCCCGCGGTGGGCGCGACGAACCAGATCTACGGCTGGGGCCGCACGCTGAACAACAACCCGCCGTCGCCGATCCTGAAGACCGCCAACGTGCGCGTCACCGGCACCAGCACCGACGCTTACGGCGGCCCGGCGATCCGCAGCCAGGGCATCAACGGCGCCGCCTGGCACGGCGACTCCGGCGGCCCCGAGATGCAGAACGGCCAGCAGGTCGGCGTCTGCTCGACCGGCTCCAACTCCGGCAGCAACCCGCAGGGCACCCAGAACTACGCCCGCGTCGCCGCCAGCCGCGCCTGGATCAAGACCACCTCAGGCGTATAAGGACTCGTGAGTGGTATTGCCGGTTCTAACCCAATGCCGGGTAGTTAAGGCTTGGCCTGCGTTGTCAATCGGCACGTGAGCGAGTCGGTCGGGCCGCCGTCGGTGGCCCGACCACCAGCATC
>NZ_JBHWEB010000153.1:0-20697 GCF_042734395.1 Amycolatopsis sp. NPDC059657
AGCACCCACCACCCCGGCCCACCCACGATCAGACTACGCGGACTCACCCGCGCAGCCTGATCAACTTAAGCTACGTGGCATTGGGTTCTAACCGGTCTAAACACTCACGACCCACCTTTGATGTCCTTGGCAAGCTGAGTGATTTCGGCCGTGGTGAGTGTCCGCCCCGTGAGCTGGAGGTTCCCGTCGAGAATGGGACTCCGGATCGTGTCCACGCTCTGTACGATGCCTCCCACCACCATCACGATCCGTTTTTCGAGATTCTCCTCGGTGAACTTGCCCCACTTGGCCGCTTCTTCATCGGGCAGCGTGATGTTGATGACGCGCGAGCCCCTCTGCTGGTCGTACCCCGCCTTGATCCCGGTGAACCGCGCGAGCACGAGCGCCACAGGGCCGACGTGGTACTCGGTGCCCGCCTTGTCCTTGAGCGTCGTCTCGCCAGGTTCGGCCACGACACGCAGTTCCAATGGTTGGTGAGCGTTGATGACCTCAGCGGAGCAGCCGGTCAGCAGACAAGCAAGAAGCAAGAGAGGGAGCAAACGCATGCGCCGAGTCTTTCAAGACCGGCAGACTCGGATTCAGCTGCCCCTGATCGCGTCGACGATCTCCTGCGCCTGAACTGCCGTCAACTCGCCGGAGATCCGGATGGCACCGCCAGTGATCGGACTCTCGATGGTCGGCGCGGACACGACCTTCCCACCAACCACCATCGCGACCTGCTTACCGACATTCTCCGCCGTGAACCTGGCGAACTTCGCCGCCTCGTCCTCGGGCAGTTCGAGCCGGACGTGGTGCCCGCTCGCGGGCGCGTATCCGACCGAGGCCTTGCTGAACTTGGCGAGCACCAGCACCACCGGCCCGACGCGGTAACTCATGCCCGCCTTGTCCTTGAGCACGTTCCCGTCGGTCTCGACCAGGAAGCGCAGCTCGAGCGGCGTGGCGGCGGCGAGGGCTGGCTTCGCCGCCGGGGTGCCGGGCACCTCGGCCGAACAGGCTGCGAGCAGGAGCGCCACCACGAGCGCCAGCCAGCGCATACTCTGAGACTAGCTGAACGGAACTCTGTAAGGGCATCCACGCGAGCGCGGATCTCCCATGTCACCGCAGCAACATTTAAACCACGGCAAGGTAACAGCAGGCAACATCACGCCCCTAGTTAGCGAGTTGAACATCAACAGCTCGACATAGCGATCAGGATTCAACTAGCTAGGAGCAGAATATGGCGATGCGCATAACAGCCGTACACCTAGAGGGCGGCCACGGCCACGAGCACATAGCAAAACTCCAATACCACTGGGACGGCGACTCCACAGCCCACACGAGCTCGCGCGATTCAATCGTCGACTGGCTAGAGCAAAGTAGCAGCAACACGGCATACACGGAGCCCCGTATCGGACGGGGCGCTCAGGTTTATGTCCGCCACGTCGGATACCAGAAGTTTCTCCAGACTAAAGCCGACGGAATGTGGACGAACAATCTCTTGCAGCTCCCAATATTTTGACCGACGGCTGACGAGGACCGCCACGGAACGCCGATCGTTCCAAGGACGGTTTCTACGCTGAGCGCTCGCCCAGCCGGGGAAACGGCTCGGTCGAGAAAATGACCTCGACCGCCACCTCGAAGTACTCCGCGATCTTCAGCGCCAGGAACAAGCTCGGGCTGTACTCGCCCCGTTCGAGATAGCCGATCGTCTGGTAGTGCACGCCGAGACCGTCGGCGAGCTGCCGCCGCGAAATACCGCGCTCCGCACGCAACATGGCGATGCGGTTGTGCACCACCTCACCCGACACGCTGCATCGCCTTCTCCCGGCGCTCGGCCACACTCGATCCCGATTCACGGCGCGCCATCCGGCGCAACACGATCGGCGCGAGGATAAGGCCGAGCGCCGCCCAGACGCCGAGCACCCCGATGGTTTCCAGGTGCCGCCACGAATGGCCGATCTCGAGTGCGGCGGCACTGTCCGGCAGCATCGCCGAGCGCATGCCGAGGCCGAGCCAGTAGATCGGGAACGCCTGCGCGAGCCATTGCAGCCACTGTGCCACTTCGGTGATCGGGTAGAAGATCCCCGAGATCGCGACCAGCCCCATCATCGGCAGCATGAGCAGGCTGAGACTGCGCGGGCTGGTGAACACGGCGCCGAACACCGCGCCGAGCGGCAGCGTCGCGACCATGCCCAGCACCAGCACCCACGCCAGCATCAGCCAGGAGCCGACGCTGGAGACCGCCAAGCCGTCCACGATGAACGAGCCGGGGATCAGCAAGATCGCGATGTTGATGATCAGCCCGCCCGAGACCGTGACGAGCTTGCCGAAGAGATACCCGAGCATGCCGTTCGGAATCGCCTTGGCCCGCAACAGGGTGCCGTCTTCGCGCTCGACCGTGAGCAGCTGGGCGATGCTGAGCATCCCGTAGAAGACGATGTTCATCCCGAGCAGGCTCGGCAGCACCATCGCACCGAGCACCATCCCGCCGGCTGGCACCTGCGACCCGCGCATGAAAAACAACGTCGCCAGCAACAGGACCGGCCAGAAGAACTGGCCGAACAGGTCCTGGCCGTTGGTGAACGACTGCCGCAGCTCGATCAGCCCGCGATTCCACCCGGCACGCAACGCGGTCATGGTCGGAGTCATCCCGGTCATCCCGCCACCTCTTCCAGTGTGCGCACGTCGGGCTCGCCCTGGCCGGATTCGGCCTGGCGCACCAAGGTCATGTAGGTGTCCTCCAGCGACGCCCTGCGGACTTCGAGTTCCTCGACCGACTCGCCGTACTGCCGGAAAAGCCCGTGGACGAACTTGGTGGCCGCCGTGGTCGAGTGCACGAACCGCTGCCCGTCCCGCGACCACCGCACCTCGGCCTCCCCCGCGATCCGCCGCGAAAGCTCATCGGCGGAGCCGTCGGCGATGATCCGCCCGTTCGCGAGGATCATGATCCGGTCGGCCAGTTTCTCGGCCTCGTCCAGATCATGGGTCGTCAGCAGGATCGTGGTCTCGTGCTCATCGGCGAGCCGGTGCACCAGATCGTGGAACTCCCGCCGCGACTCGGGATCGAACCCCGCGGTCGGCTCGTCCAGGAACAGCAACTCCGGCCGCCCCACGATGCCGATGGCGACATCCAGCCGTCGCCGCTGCCCACCCGAAAGCGTCCGGATCTTCTTGCCGGCGTGCTCGGTCAGCCCGACGGCTTCCACCAGCTCATCGGCGTCCCAAGGCCGCTTGATCTGCTCGGTCGAGTAGCACGCGTAGTAGGACCCGAGGTGCGCGAGCAGCTCCCGCACACCCCATTTCCCATGGTCACGCCACGACTGCAGAACGACCCCCAGCCTCGCCCGCCAGTCCTCCCCGCCCTGTGCCGGATCCACCCCGAGCACCGCGACCCGACCGGCCGACCGCATCCGGAAGCCTTCGAGAATCTCGATCGTGGTGGTCTTGCCTGCCCCGTTCGGGCCGAGCAAGACCACGACTTCCCCTTGCCTGGCTTGAAAAGTCACGCCGTGCAACACGTCGTTGGTGCCATAACGCATGCGCAGGCCCTCGACGTCGAGGACTGTCGTCATCGTCTTCGCCCCCCATCTCATTGCTACCTCGACTCATAGCATACCTACTACATATCAGCGTTGCCATGCTCCTTCAGCAGGCTCCCGATGGCGACCGAGCTCCACACCCACCCGAGCGTCGCGACGATGTAAAGCAGAACCACCCCACCTTGGGTGCCGAGGAACGCGGGCGTCGCGAGCAGCGCGACCCCGGTCAGCACGCTGTAGACGGCCAAGCCCTTGCGCTTCTTCGAGGCGAAGTAGCGAGCGAAAACGAAGCAGGACAACGTCCACGCGACGATCGCGATCATGAACGCGACCATGTGCAGGGTGCCGTGCCAGCTGATCCCTGCCGGCTGCCCCGCGGGCGCCCCTGCGGGAAACCCGAACGCGGGATCGGCGGTGAACACTCCCCCGGCGACCATCCCGGCCCCCATTCCCCCGATGAGCAGTGGCCCCCAGGTACTGCCGCGCATCGCCCTGCGCAGGCCAGTGGCCGAGACGACGAACAGCACTCCGGTGAGCACGAAGTTGACGATCTGCACCCACCCGCCCTCCCCGAGACTCAGGAAGCTGAACGGGTGCACGGTCAGGTCGAAGCCTTCCCGCACGACCGCTTGCGCGAACCCGAGCGCGAGGTAGAGCGGCCCCGCGACGACTCCGGCCAGCAGCCGGGCGCGAGTGGTGGCCTTGGTCTTGGGGTTGTCGAGCGCGTAGGTGGCCATCGTCGTGATCCCTTCGGTCCGTGGTCCACCCAAGGTCTCACCGACAACTTTTTTTGTCAAGACTAGGTTGCTTGTCGGGTTCCGGGCATGAAAAAAGCCCTGATCACGAGGTCGTGACCAGGGCTTTTCCCAGATGGAGCGGGTGACGGGAATCGAACCCGCGTAGCTAGTTTGGAAGACTAGGGCTCTACCATTGAGCTACACCCGCGCGCTCCCGGGTACCGGGTGCGAGGCAAGCTTAGCGGCTACCGCTAGGCTGTGCTCACACCACCCCTCAGGGGGACGTGGAGACCGGGATGTGGCGCAGCTTGGTAGCGCATCCGCTTTGGGAGCGGAGGGTCGCAGGTTCAAATCCTGTCATCCCGACTGGTCGGGTCCTACTGGACCAGCAGAAACGGCGGGGCCGCTCGAATACGAGCAGCCCCGCCGTCTCAGTTTCCGTCTCGGTACAAGGTGTTATACGGATTCAGCCCACCACTCGAAGAGCGGGTGGCTCTTCGTCGTCGGGGTAGCTCGACGACTTGGCGGCGTCGAGGAGCCGCTGAAGCTGATCGATCAGGGAGTCATCGCCGGACCTTGGAGGTGTTGGCGTGGACGGCTTTGTCGCATCGCTCCACAGGAAGTCGCCAACCTGCCCGGCGATCTCGGCAACGACCTCGTCGGGCACGTGCACGTACCGCTTCGCCACTGCGGCATCGCCCCAGCCCATCACCTCCATGATCGCGGGCAGCGGCACTTTGAGGACCAGCAGCATCGTGGCCGCGGTATGCCGAGCGTCGTGCAATCGAGCGTCACGCACCTCCGCTTCGGCCAGCAACGCCTTCCACTCGTCGTGATCGGCGCGAGGATCGAGCGGCCGGCCGGTCGGCTGCGTAAAAACCCAGCCGCCCTCCTGCCACTCGGTGCCAGCAAACTTCCGTTCCTCGTCCTGCGCGGCCTTGTGTGTGCGCAGCAACTCGAGCAATGGCCTGGGGATGCCGACCGTACGGCGTCCGGCCTTTGACTTCACGTCAACTTCGCGCAGGCCGCCCCCGCGACGCTTCGGACAGGAGCTTGCGTGCCGTACGCAGTCGAGCGAACACGCCGGCGGACACTTTGCATGCCTGGCGCACCCGTCGGTGCATGGCTTGACCTTGTGGAGCCGCCCACCACACGCATGCGGGTCGTCGCATCCGTGCTTCCACTTGTGCCGCTGCAGCTGTCGAGGCGTCCGCAGCAGACCGGCGTCGAGGTCGATTCGTGTCCACTTCAGCCCGAGTGCCTCGCCCCGCCGAAGGCCGAGCGCAAGAGCGATCACGAACCGAGCGCCATTGCGCCGACCGCGAGCCGCGGCCAATACCCGCTTCGCCTCCGCCGCGGTCAGCGGAACGATCTCGTCTTCATCCAGGCGCGGCGACTTCGCCAACTTCGCCGGATTCGTGTCCAGCCGTCCACGATCGAGCGCGACGTTGAATGCCGTCTTGGCAGTGCGGTGCACCTGGTGAACCGTTCCGGGCTTCGCGCCCCGATCGGTCAACTTCTCGTACAACTTCTCCAGGTGCTCGGGCTCCAGCTTGCGTAGACGGTGGGCGCCAAGCCCGGGAATCAGGTGTTTGTAGACCGCCGTTCGATAACCGGCCAGCGTGTTCTCGCGAACCGATGGTGCCGCGATTGTCTCGACCCAATGCATCAGCCACGCCTCGACGGTCCACATCTGCGATCCGGCTTTGGGCACCTTGCCGCTGTCGCGTAGACGCTCTAGCTCCCGCACCCTGTTAATTACTTCAGCCTCGGTCTTCCGCTCGACATGCCGCCGATCCGGCTTTCCGTTATCGAGCACACCTATCGTCACGCGTCCATGCCACTTCCCATCCTCACCCAGGTAGATGCTGCTGGCACCATTCGGGGCACGCGTACCTTCTGGACGCTTCTTGCGTGGCACGGTCAGACTCCTTTCTGCTCGCCTGACAGGCGATCGATGTAGGCCGCCAGCTCGCCAGCGGGGATGCGCCGATAGCGACCAACAAGCACGCTCGGGACTACCTCGGTCTTGATCAGCGCGAACATGGTGGTGCGACTGACCGCGAGTCGGTCGGCGGCCTGTTCGACCGTCAGCATCTCGCGCGGAGCATTTGCCTCTTCAGTTGATTTCATCTCGCCTCCCTATGCAACCACTGTTTCTCATGCAACCAACCGTACTTCAAAACAGCGAAATTGAGCGGATAAATATTCGGTTCAATTCATTGCTGGTTTCACCTCATTTGCACATGTCGCACGGTTCGCAGCCACATGCATAAGAATGCTCTTTGACACAGAGAAATGGCCCCCGAGAGAAACCCTCGGAGGCCCATCCAAACGTCCGCGCTCAGGCAGCGGGGCTAAGCGGTTCGCCGCCGATGGCTTCGACGAGTGCGGAGATGAGGACTTCGGACATGGCTGGTGGGACGGCGTTGCCGTAGCCGCGTACCTGGTCGCGTTTGGAGCCTTTGACCTTGTAGTCCTTGCGGAAGCCCATTCCGGCGGCGATCTCGTGGGTGGCGAGCATGCGGAACGTGCACTGCTCGATCGGTGCTTGGCCACCGATCAGCGCGTACCGGTCTCGGGTGGTGAGTGTCCCGATCGGTTCGTTCGCTGGCCGCGCCGCGCCGTTGGAGTAGTACGCAAGCAGCATCGCGGTGGTGTCGGCGTTCGGGCCGACGAGTCCGTGGTGGTTGCCCTGCGCAGAAACGGTGGGCAGCGGACCGTCGACGGGGTAGGCGGTGGTCTTCGATCCGCCGCCGCGCATGAGGGAGATGAACGGCGGGATAACGATCGCGGTCTCGCGTCGGCAGGTCTGGGTTCGCAGGGGCTGCTCGACGGTGGTGGCGGTGTCGACTCCGGCGCGCTTGGCGACCGGCACCACAAGCGGCGGGACGACCAGACCGTCGGTTTCGGTGGTGGTACGGGTCGGCAAGGGTTCGTCAACCGTTGTGGCGTGCTGACGCCACGTGCCACCGGCCGGTGCGATCAGCGGGCGCATGTGCCTGGCGAGCCCAGCTTCGATGCGCGCGAGGGTGGCGTCGGCGAGCGGGTCCGGGCGGCCTTTGCCGTCGACGCGCTCCCCGATCCGCTGCCCCGGCGGCAGCGCCCAGTCGATCACGGTCGTCGCCGGGAGCACCTCGGGCTCGACGACGTGGTTGCGGCACGTGGAGTTCGGGCAGCGGTACACGTACTGGCCGTTGCGGGCGCCGTAGACACCCATCTCCACACCCGGTCGCTTCCACACCTGCATGGCGTCCACCACGCGAGCACAGCCAGGGCAATACGCGCGAGGGCGCAGCCACTTGTCCCAGTCCGGGTCCCGGCCGAGTTCTGCCAGCCAGAACGGCATGAAAAACCGGTTCCGGGACTGAGCGACCCGCCCGGTGACCGGGCCGTGGACGTGCATCGCGTTCAGTGCGACCAGCCGGGTGCGGTAGCCCTCGACCTCGATCTCCCGGCGCCACCGGCCGAACTCATCCCACTTGCGAACCTGGACCACGTTCTCGACGACCCCAGCGAGTACCGGCTTGCCCTTGCGGCGCATGGCTTGCAGGTAGCGGGGTACTTCCTCCATCAGCGCGCGGGCGCGCGCCACGTTCGGGTCGGTGGCGACCGGGCCGCGTGCGAAGTCGAACAGGACACCCTGGGTGGAGCGGTCGAAGTCGCGTTTCACGCCGCGCGCGTCCGTCCACGGCGGGCACGACGGCGAGGACCAGAACAGGTCCGCGCGCGGGAACCCGGCGATGTCGGCCTTGGCGATGTCTCCGCAGTAGTGGTCCGCGTCGGGGAAGTTCATGCCGTGCACGTCCACGGCGAGCGGGTTGTGGTTCGCGGCGAGCATCAGCTCGACACCGGGCACCGCGGCGGCGCCCTGGGAGGAGCCGCCGAATCCTGCGAACTCGTCGTAGAGAGTGAACATCAGTCGATCTCCTTTCGGTCGGCTCGCGGCAGTCGCCGAGGCTGGTCCTCGCGTTCAGACTGGGCCTGCTTCATCGGCGGTGTGGAGGGTGGCGCTGCGACGGTCAGGTACACCCGGCCCAGCACGGAGCTACCGCGATTCGCATAGAAGCGGCTTGCTTCCTGCACTTCCAGCACGGCCGCGATCCGCTCGACTGCAGCGGCGATCTCGGTTTCGGTGCCTTCGATTCGGATTCTCATCGGCTGTTCTCCTTCGCTTGCGGGGTGAGGTAGCGCAGTTCGTGCCAGCCCTCGGTGGGCAAGCTGGGCAAGGCGGCGGTGATGGCGTCATGCATTTCCCGCACGCGGTTTTCGGGAACGCGTCGGGAAAACCCGCACTGCGGGCAGGGTGTGCCGTCGCGGCGGCTGTTGCGCACGAGAACCGTGTCCAGCGGCGGGAGGACAAGCAGGCCGACTGCGCGGGCGCCGAACTCGGCGGCCAGGTCGAGCAGATGCGCGCGGAACCCGGACAGGTAGGCGGTGGTGTCCCATACGACGGTGCGACCGGCCGCCAGCGCCGCGCGGGTCATCGCGGTTCCCACCTCAACGGCGGCGGCGTTGACCGTCTGGTCGGCGGAGCAGCCGCACGGCGACAACTCGGCGCGGATGTCGTCGAGCGACACCACGTCGGCGACGACCGGTACGCAGCGGTTGCGCCACGTGGTTTTTCCGGCCCCTGCGGGGCCGATGGTGGCGAGCAGTGAGGGACGGTTCATCAGTGGCCTCCGTATCGAGGTCGGGCAAGGATTCGAGTTGTGCGGGCTGTTCGAGCGCGGACTGGTAGCGGGCCCACAGGTCGTCAACCGTGGCCGTGTCGTCGGCGACGTCGCGCAGCACCTCGGCGGGGCTGCCGTCGGCGGCCTGCGCGACACGGTGTGCGTGGGTGGCGAGTGCGCGTCGCCATGCGGCTTCCAGGACAGCGGACTTGAGCCACGGGGCGAGCGCGGGCGTGGTGGTCTCGCTGTAGGTCTCGCCGATCCACCCGCCTAACCAGGTCTGCCGGTGTTCGCCAACGGCGCGACCGGTGTCGACGGCACGGACGAACAGGGCGACCGGGGCGGGAGGCTGGTCGAGTGCGACCAGTTCGATCGCGAGCTGGAGCACGAACGCCCCGACGGGGTCGGCGAGGTCGTCGGCGCGCATCCCCGCGAGCAGATGTCGTGCTTTGTCGGCTGGAAGCCGCATCAGGCAACCGAGGAACTGCCGCTCGGGATCAATAAGTGTGGACATCATCGGCTGTCCTTCCTGGTCGAAGCGGTTGCGTAGGCTCGATGCCAGGTGTGGGGCCAGCTAGGCACTGGCCCCACACCCGCGCGGATCAGGCGCCGTCGCCGCACTTGCAGCACACCCACTTGCCGTCGCGGAAGTGCTTGTAGCAACCCTCCGGACAGACACCCAGGAACGTGATCACGAGACGTCGGCGAATCTGGCTGAGCATCGGGTTCACCGCCCTTCCTGCTCGGTGAGTCGGCGGAGCAGGAACGAGGCGGCGTCGACGCTGTGGCACTGCGCGAACTCGCGGTCGGCGACGTCGATGGACTCGAACACCTGGCGGGCCGTGATTCCCTGTTCGCGACACACACGCGACACCGCCCCATTGAGCAGGCCGAAGACCGGGGAGTCCTTCATGTCTGCGGCCACGGCAGGGAACATCGCCGCGATCGCTCCGGCGAGGGAATCAGGGTGGACAGGGACTGAAGCGATCGAGTCAGTGGCCGACGGTTCGGTCGCTTCGTCGGAGTCGCCGGCGAGTCCAACGCCGACGAGGAGGTCTCCGAGCGCGTGCTCGCGGATCTCGGTCAGCTGGTACTCAACCGCGCTCAACGCGTAGAGAAGTTCTTTCGCTTCGGAGGGACGCAATGGTCCGCACCGCGTGTAGTGGAAGGTGTCATCGGTCGCCTCCAGCAGGGCAGCAGCGAGCTTCACTGCGGCGGCGCGGGTCAGCCGGACCGGGTGCTCGCTCTTTCGACCGGGCTTGTAGTTGGTATCGATCTCGACCAGCTGGCGAACATCGGCAACGTCCGCGTAGTCCGTCTCGACGTCGCTGACCCCGGTTTCGAGTGTGGGGCCGGTACCCTCGACCGCTTCGACCGACACGCTGTTCGGCCACTGCTGCGGGTCCTCGGGGTTGGCGGTGTAGCCCTCGAAGCTGGTGCTGAACGGCTTGATTGTCGGCCAGCTGTTGCAGGGGATGCAGTAGTCAATGTTGTGGGCGATGCACCTCATGGCAATGGTCCTTTGTGGTCAGCAGGGGCAGACGGGTGTCGTGTGGTCTGAGGTGAGGCTGATCGGCAGGGCGGCAAGGATGGTCTCGACCAGTCCGGCGGGAACCTGGCCGTGCTCGATCGCGGCGAGCGCGGTGTACGCGTCGGCGCACCGCAAGGCGTTCTCCTGGTACGTCACAAAGGACGGCCACTTCGCCCTCGGCCCGTGGTTCGACTCGTTGAATGCGGCAGCCTTGGCGATGAGTTCGGCGGCCTTGGCGAGGTACTGGGATGTGCCGTTGTCGTTCACGGGTACGTCCTTTCCAGACAGTCAGTGCGGTGGACGGTGGTCGGGATTCCGGCTGCGCGGGAGGAGGCCGCACAGTGGGTAGCGCCGCGTGAGTTCGCGTGAATGAAGGCGACGCAGTGATCGGCTCCGGCATCAACCATGGCCTGGTTGCGCAGAAATCCGGCGGCGCGGCCGAGGTTCCAGTCGGCGGGGTGGCGTTCGACCTGCCCGCCCCAGTGAGCCCAGCAGTCTTCGGCGAGCCGGTCTGCGCCACGCGGGCACCCGCCCGTCACCAGCACCGCGCCCGGATAGCGCCGCCACATCTCGGCGAGCACGTCCCGAATCACGGCCGTGTCGGTCCACGTGCGTGACCCGGTGACGAGCACGCGGGCAACAGCTCGCTGCGGCTGCTCGCTCACTGCTGCTGCTCCCGTGTCTGCTGCTCCAGGAACTCGCCCAGCAGCTCCAGTGCGTCGCCGAACCCTCGCGACCTCTCCGTCAGCCGCTCCCCGCCGAGCGCGGTCGGGTCAGGCTCGGTTTTCAGCCCTGCCCGGCGCACGTCCTTCATCCACCGCAAGAGTCGGTCCGCGCGCACCGTGTGCTTGCGTGCCTCGGCCTCGATCAACGGCTGCAGGTGCAGTTCGTCCCACGCGTCTCCGGCGGCTTCCTCGCCGTCGTCGGTCGGCGGGAACAGTTCGTTGCCGTGCCAGCCACACATGCACTCGGCGCGGAATCCGACGTGCGCGTCGGATGGGAAGCGTGCCGACCACTCCCCGTTAGACCACTGGCCGTCCGGCATCAGCCGGTTCGCGAAACCTTCGTGGTCGTACCCGCCGATAGCATCCGCGAACGGACCATCCACGTACGTCAGCCCCATCGTCATCCCTCCTGCTCGTCGCCCGCGAACAGCTGCTCCTGGCCGTCGACCTCGCCCCAGCGCGCGAGCTTGGTTTCGGCGCCAGCCGTTCCCGCCGGGCGTCGGCCGCGTCCCTTCGCGGCGGTGGCCTGTTGCTTGGTGTGCTGCCACTGCTCGACGGTCATGCCGCACAGGTCGGCGGCGATTTGCTCTTGGGTCTTTTTCGGCTGTGTCATGGCGATTTCCCTTCGTGGTTGGTGATCCGGTGGGGTGGGGGTGCTTTTCGTAGTGGCCCGATATGCGGGCGACGGGCTTGCCCCGTCACCGCTCTTAGGCGCCGTGCGCGGCCCGAGAGGCTTGCTGTCAAGGGATCAGGCCGGAAAGTTTTTGGACGCACGCTTTTCGCGGCCAAAAAGTTTTCGGACCCCTTGACAGTGAGCAGGGCCGTGCTAAGCCGGGCCACGAAGTGGCTAAACAGAGCGCCGCCGCAGGCGGCTCCGAGTTCCGCCCGCAGAGGGCGGTGCTTTGTCAGCTTTTTGGCCCGTCCGGGGCCGTGTTTGTGTCGGTGGTTCGTGTCACCATCGACGGATGGAACTCACCGGCTGCGACCTCGACGGAATCCCGCAGCGCAACCTGCGCGTGCCGGTGGTCGAGTTCGCCCGGTTGTGGGTGGCCGCCGAGCAGGCCTACGACCGGGACAAGACGTGGACCGCATACGGCGTGGTGGAAACCTGCCGGTGGCTGGCCGGCGCCCAAGTCCGCCTGTCGGACGGCAAGACGTTCCTGGCGTACGCGCCGGTGACCGAACGCATCGGCCTGGCCTACCAGGAGGTCATCGCTGCCGAGTGTCTGGAAGCGGAGAAGCTGCTGTTCCGCGACCCGATGCCGCAGTACCTGCGCAACCGGCCCGGCTGGCTGAACGCGGTGGTGGCCACCCTGGCGTGGGCGTGGCGATGCAGCGGCAAGCCGCCGATCGAGGTTCCCGCCCACGTCCAGGGCTGACCGCTTCATCGCGCGGACACCGCCGCGCTGTCGTCGACCGCGGCCTGCTCGGCAATGTCCACGGAGTGGCGACGCGCCAGCTCCGCCGCCTGCGCCTCCTCCGCCGCGTGGTTCTCCTCCATGGCCTGGCGCGCGGCGATCTCCCGCAGCGCGCGCTGCGCACGGGTGATCGTGTCGGCGGTCTCCTCCGCCGACGGCACCCGCACCTCCTGCGCCGATACCACCGCGGGTTCGCCGTCCGCGATGTCGCGGACGTCGTCGACGCCGGTCTCGGCGGCGTCCGGGTGCGGCAGCGGCTCGACCGCCGCGGTGTCGACGGCGCGCTGCTCGACCACGTCGGCGAGATCGGCCTCGTCGACGACATCGCGGTGCACGTCCTCGGCGGCGGTGGCCTCGGCGTGCGCGGCGAGCCACTCTGCCGTCGTCACCGGCTGCTCGTCCTGCCCGTCCACGCAGCGCCGCGAATACAGCTCCGCTTTGGCGCGGTCGGCGGAGGCGCGTGTCTCGGCGGTGTGGGCGAACCACTGGGCGCGCACCTCGTCGGCGTCGGCGAGCTGCCGCGCACGCTCGTCGAGCAAGTCGGCGAGCGCGTCCGCCTCGACGGCTTCCCGCGTGAGCCGGTCCCGCTCGACGGGGTCGGTCGCCGTGTCAGCTTCCGCGCGGCGCATCGTCGCGGTCTGGCGCCGCGCCTGGATCGCCTGGTGGGTTCCGGCGAGTTCGTCGGCGACGTAGCGGGGTTCCCAGGCGACCTCGCGCTCGTGAGCGCGGACGCGCATCCGCAGTTGCCCGTCGCTCATCTCCAGCTCATCCCTGCCGGACTCGGGGTGGCCGAGTGCCCGCCACGCCGAGCGCCACGACGCGTAGGCCTCGACCTGGCCAGGTTTCGGCGCGGGGCCGAGTGCGGCGTCAGGGTCGTCGTGCCCGGTCAGCTCGCGGTGCGCCGCGACGATTCCCGCCTGCTTCGCCCACTCCTTCCTCTTGTCCGGGTCATCGGGGACCGGGCCGAACGCCTCGACCGCCCACGGGGCCGGTTCGGCGGCGAGCTGGTCGCCGAGTTCGTGGCGGCGCCGGTCGGCGGTGGTGGCCAGCGATCGCAGGTAGGTGGCCCACTGCGGGTCCTCGACCTGCGGCAGCCAGTCGGTGTAGGTGTCGCCGACCGGGTCGAGGCGGGTGGCCTCGGTGATGCGGTGGTGCAGCACGTTCGTCAGCTGTCGTGATCCGGAAAGCGTGCGCACGGTGATCGCGTCGGTGAGCACCTGGCGCGGGTCGTGCCCGGCCAGTTCGGCGCGGCGCAACAGCCGCGCCAGGGTCGGGCCGCCGTCCTCGGCGGCGATCCGCGCCCGCTGGTTCTCACTCAAATGCCCGGCGGCCACCATCTGGTCGAGCCAGCTCGCGGTGCGTCCGGCGGTGGCGAGTTCGGTGGCGTCGGCGAGCAGTTCGGCCGGCGTGCGAATCGCGGCGGTGTCCTGCGCGGACTCGGTCGCAGCAGCGAGCGCGGACTGCTGCGGCGTGGCGGTCTCGAACGCCGTGGCGAGCACGGCGGATGGGTTGCGGTGCACCGCCTCCAGCGTCACCCCCGGCGGCGTGTCATTCGGCACGGCGAGGGTGGCGACGTGCGCGACATTGCCGTGCCGCCCACGCGTGAGCGCGACATACAGGCCCGCCAGCCCGGTGGACTGGGTGACCACGGCGTGCGCCTTGTCCACGGTCAGGCCTTGTGCACTGTGGACGGTGGAGGCGTAGCCGAGCGCGACATGGTCGGACACGTAGTCGCCGGGCAGGGTCATCCGGTTGCCGAGCTGCTCGCCGCCGTCGACGCGCCCCAAGATCGGCGCGACGACCAGGCCGCCGTCCTCGCGGGTCGCGAGGACGCGGTACTGCTCACGGTTGATCGGCCCGCGCCGGTTCCCTTCGACACCGGCGAGATTCCAGCCGTTGCGCCGTGCCTGCACCACATCGCCGACACCGGCGAACGTGCCTTGCAACCCGAGCGGGACGCCGTCGTTCTCGACGCGGCCCAGCCGGACGAGTTCCGCGCGCAGCTGAGCACTCAGCTCCGCGGCCTGCTCGTTCGAGTCGACGATCAGCAGAGCGTGCTGCCCGGCGAGAGTGTCGGCCAGCCACGCCCGCGCGGCGCTGGACTCGGCGCGTTCGCGGGTGCCGGAATCGAGCAGGCGCCCGTTCTTGTGGTACTCGCCGAGTACCGTCTCGTCACCCTCGCGCAGCCGCAGCGACGCGGCGCGTTCCCACTGGGCGGAAAAGCGGCGAGCCTCGGCCAGTTCGTAGGCGGCTCCGGCCTCGGCCATGAGTTCCATGCCGCCCCCGGCGCCGACCGCGGCAAGCTGCCGGTGATCGCCGGTCAGGAGCAGTTTCGCCCCGGCCTTGGTGACGTGGTCGTGGATCGCGGCGAGGTCGGCGGTGTTGGCCATCGCCGACTCGTCGACCACCACCAAATCCCCGGCCCGCAGACGCCACTCGGCGTCCTCGGGTGAGGTGCCGCCGTCGGCGAGACGGCGCTGGATTCCCAGCCACTGCGCGATGTTGCGCGCGGCGAGCCCCTCGCCCGTGAGGACTTCGGTCGCGATCTGGCTCGACGCCAGGCCGACCACGCGCCGGTTGGCGCCGTCCCACAGGTCCGGGTCCTCCCATGCCTTCGCCAGCGCGCCGACCACAAAGGACTTCCCGGTTCCGGCGGGGCCGACCAGCGACTCGACGGCCGCGCCGGAGGACAGGACACCGCGTACGGCGGCTGCCTGGTCCGCGCCGAGTTCTATCCCGGCCTCGGCCAGGGCCGCGACGAACCCGTCCGCCGTCGCGGCGGCGAGCGCGGGTGTGCCGCCGCGCGCAGTCGAAGCGACCAGCGACCGTTCCGTGTGGACATGGCCCGGTGTCGCGTACAGCCGCCCGGCGGGCTTGTCGTACGCGGACTGTCCATTCGCGAGCTTCAACGCATCCGGCAACATCTCGTCGCCGGGACGTTCGGCATCCAACGGCACCGCCAGCGCCACCCCCTGCTCGGTCAACGTGTCGAGCAGGCGGGCGACGTCCGGCCCGGCGAGGTCACCGAGCTGATCGGGCAGGGCATCGCTGATCGCGCGGGTGAGGTCCGGCGCGGTCCATCCGGCCTTCGTGGACTGCACGTCGGCGAGCGCGGTCTCGAGCACCGCGCTCGGCGACCACTCGACGGGCTCGGCCTGCTCGTGGGTCAGGTCGAGAACGTCACGGGCGACCTGCGCGAGGCCTCCGGCGACCTCGGCGCGCAGCTGGGTGTCCCAGCGTTCCAGGCGTGCCTCGACCGTCTCGCCGTCGTGCGACTTCGCCTTGCGGGTGGCGAACGTGGCCTGGCGCTGCAAGCGGTCCAGCTCCAGGCTGTTCGGCTCGCGGCCGAACTTCGACTCGAACGCCTCCACCAAGCTCTTGGTGTGCTTGGTGATCGCGCGCCGACGCGAGCTGAACAGGTCCATCACCGGCTGCGGAATGCCGACCACCTCACGGGCCTTGCCGTCCGGGCGTGCGGCGAACCGCACCCCGAGCGCACGGGAGATGTGCTCCTCGGTGGTGCGCTCCCCCACCGCCGCCGCCGCACCCCGGAACTTGTGCAGCGCGCGGGAATCCAACGTCCGCCACACCCCGTCGGCACCTTCGACGCGGTTGAGGATCGCGTTGTGGATGTGCAACTGCGGGTCGTGGTTGCGCGAGTCGTGCTGGAAGAACGACGCCGCCACCAAGCCGTGCGCGTCGATGAACCGGCCCGCCGCGCCGCCGTGATGCCCGACGCGGGAATAGCCGGCGTGCTCGGCGAGGTAGTCCAGCGCCGCCCGGTTCCCAGCCCAGATCGCGTCCTCGATCGCGTCGCGGTGCGCCCGCCACGACGCCGCGGCCGTGGCCGCGTCGTCGCGTGCGCGGGTCAGCTCGGCGAGCGTCGACGGCTCCGTGTCCGGGTCGGACATCGCCGCGTTCAGCGCGTCCGAGGCGTGTTCAGCCGTTCGTTCAGCGGTGACCTGCTGCGCCTCGAACGCGGTGTGCAGGACCGTGACCGACTTCTGAACGCTGAACGTGGCGTCCAAAAAGGCCACGTTCTGCCGGGCGCGCTTGCCCGCGTCCAACCGCAACTCCGCGCGGCGTTCAGGACTCGCGTCCGGCTCGGCATCCAACGCCGCCGCGTACAACTCGTCCTCCGTTGGATAGTTCCGTCCCGTGTGGCCCAAAGTGGACGCTTCCGCCCACCGCGCCGGATCGTTGAACGCCTCGTCGCGCGGGTCGACGAACTGCTCGTAGAGCGCGGTCATGTCCTGCTCGTCGACGAGCCCCGTCAGGCCGAGTTTCTCGGCACCCGCGCCGTACCAGCGGCCCGGCGGCTCCCCCTCGGTAACCGCGTCCGTGTAGTAGTTCTCCCGGCCCTTCGCGACCTCCTCCGTGAGGTATTTGACCGAATATCCCCGAGAAATCGTCAGCATCCGACACCCCCAACGAAGATCAACACGCGAGATTCGAAGATCAACAACGCGGAACGCGTCCCGGCAGCGCGAACGCGCGAACCGGCCCAACTGATCGTGATGCCTAGGTGTGCACTCTTCTTTGGCTTTGTCTTGGTCCTGGGTCGTGAGGTGCGTGGATGAGGTGATGACTTGATTGGTGGCTTCTTAGTGACGTTTCGTGAGGTGGTGTTGGTGGTCTTCATAGGTGGTTCCTGGTTTGGGTGTTGTCGTTGATGATGTGGAGCTGTGCGGGCTGTTCGCGAAGTTCTTGCAGGGCGGTACCTGCGGTGCCTCGGGATACATCCGCAAGGTCCATGAGCTGGCTAACGGTCGGGAGGTCGCCGTGATGCGCGGCGTGGCGACGCGCAGCGGTACGCGCCCGGTCCTTCGCCGGGGACGCCAACGACACGGCTCGCCGCTGTCCTTCGACCTCGTCCGCCGCGCCGTCGGCGACATGCTCCGGCTGGACGGGCGTGGACGGTGACGGGCCGGATTCGGCACCCGAGGGTTGAACGGGCGCGTTCGCCGGGCCCGTTTGAACATGCGCGGCCTGTACAGGCTCCGGCTGAACGGCAGGCGGTTGGACAGGCGCGACCGGTGCGGCGTTGGACGCCTCGGGCGTGGACGGCTGAACGGTCAGGCTCGACTCGCCGTGAGCCTGATGCCCGCCGGACGACCGCGCGGTGATCAACTGGTGGACGACAACGCCGCCGATGGACACCACGGCCATCACCACGCCGATGTCCCAGTGGTGTCCATCCGAATAGCCGTGCAGAAAGTTCAACCCAGCCGCGACCGCGGCGAACACCCACACGCCCGCCTTCAGCCACCCCGTCGGCTCGCCGCGCCGGGTCCCGAGGGTCACGGCGAACGCGAACGCCCACATGGCGGCCTCGCTGAACAACGGCAGCAGAACACCGACGCCGCCGAAAACCTGCTTGCCGTAGGCGGCCATCGCCGACCACGCCAAGATCGCCGGAACCAAGATCACCGGCACGAACAGCAAGTCCAAGGCGTGAGTCCGCGCGCCGGACACGATCGCCTTTCCAAGCCTGGCGCGCGCGGCTTTGCGCTTGTCCCGCTGGGCGTCCCTGTCCGCCTTTTGCGCGGCCTTGGTCTCCTGCTGCTGCTCGAACGCCAAGCGTCGGTCCTCGCGCTGCTCGGCCAGTTCGGCTGCCCGGTCGGCGCGGCGCTGCTCAGCGTCGGCGACCCGGTCGGCGCGCAACTCCTCGCGGCGGGTCGGCGCGTCGTTGATGCTCATGAGTGCTCCCAAGCGCCGTCGATCTCGGCGGCGTCCTCGTCGTTCCAAAAGACCAGCCGCTCACGACGGGCGATCTCGTCCTCGGCGGCACGGTCGGCGAACTTCACGGTCGTGAAGGCCTCGAACGCGGTGCGCACCGCTTGATCGCAGGCATCGATGTCGCCGACGGTCGGTGCGGCGTCCGGGCTGGCGAGCAACTCGTCGATCCGGCCGAGCAACGCGTCCGTCGTGTCGGCATCGGGCGCAGAAGCCGTTGGCCCAGCGGGCTCGCTGTCCGCGTCATCGTCGAAATCGGACTCCTCGTCATCGGCCGCTTCGATCATGTCCTGCAAACGACCGCCCGCGTCGCGCTCGCGCGAGGGTTCGTCGTTGCTGCCGTGGCTGACCCGCTCGTAATAGAACGACTCGAAGTCCTGCGGACGGAAGTTGATCCGCATCTCTTCGCCGGTGCGCCGGTTGCGCACGATGTCGCCTACCTCGAACGTGGCCTCGGAGTCGTCGACAAACTCGATGGCTTCGTCCTCCGCCTCGCGCGCGGACCTGCTCGCCCGAATAGTCATGGCGTCGGCCCCGCCGATGTACAGACCCGCACCGTCGTCACCGCGGTCGTAGGCCAGCTGCTCTGACTCGTCGTCCTCGGTGGAAAGCACGGCGGGTTCGTAGTCCTCCGGCACCGCCAGCGATGGCGCGTCGGGGAGATTGCGGGCGATCCAGCTGCCCGCCTCCGGGGCGCGTTCAGGAACCTCAGGAAAGGGCGGCGGCGAAGAAGCCCAGTCGGCGTCGTCGACGTCGGCCTCGCCGACCAGGTCGTCGTCGGTGTGCACGCCGAAAGGACGACGCGGCGGCTCGGGCCCGCGTTCGGCGGTGATCTGCTCCCAAGCGTCGTCGGCTGCCGTTGCCTCGTCAATCCTGGTGTCGACCAGCTGCTCGTATCGGTCGTGCACGGCGGCCCACCACTCGATGCGGCTTGCCTCGTCGTCTTCGGTGACGGTCTCGGTCGCGTTCGGGTCCCACGCGTCGGCGCCCAGACCGCCGTCGGTGAAGTCGGACAACCGCATCGGCTCGACGATCGGTTCGCGGTCCGGCAGCGCCATCGCGTTGTAGACCGCGATGTTTGCCGCCGATTCCTCCGCCTCGGCCAGCGGCCAGCCCATGTCGAGGCGCACGTAAAGGGTTTCGACCGCGTCGCGGGCGATCGGCGAGTCACCCGCCGCCGCTTGCGCGGCCTCCTCGACGTCGAGGCCTCGTTCGCGCAGTGCCTGGTATTCGGTCATGGCGGTCTGCGCGACGATCCCGGCGACGATGTTGACCCGAGCGGCTTCGACGGGCATGCCGCTCTCAACCGCCCAGTCGAACCGGCTTACCGCTTGCCGTGCGATCGGGGAATGCGCGACCACGTCGGGTGCGTGCGCGGCGTCGTCGGCGCTCACGCCGTCCGCGCGCAGCTCCAGGTACCGGCCGATGGCCGCGTACGCGATCTCGTCGGCGAGCACGTGCTGCGGCTGGCCCGGCGCCGCGACTTCGGACGTGTCGGCGACAGGGCCGAGGTTGCGATCGATCCAGCTGCCCGGCTCCGGTGCCTGTTCCGGAATGTCGGTCCTGGAGCGGACATCCCAGTTCACGCCGTCGTCGACGTCGAACTCGCCGACGTACTCGTCGTCGAACGAATACGGTGCGGAACCGTCCTCGCGGTGCGCGTCCCACTCCTCCACGGCGGTGATCGTCGCGGTCGTCCTCGCGGTAACGGCAGCCAGTGAGGGCGGCACGTCCTCGCTGGTCGCCGACACGAAACTGGTCACCGCGTTCCGAGCAACCGAGGACGTGCCGCTCGCGGCCTCGATGGCCGCGGCGTCGCCGAGCATGCCGCGCACCCGCTGGAACTCCTCCAGCGCGGCGGTAGCGGTCGCCTCGGCGACGGCGCCCACGCGGGCAGTCTCCAGCGGCACCCCGGCGTTGAGCGCGTCGTCGAACGAAGCCACCGCGCTGCGCGCGATCACCGGGTCTGCGTCCTCGTCGCTGAAGTCGACGACCGCGTCACGGTCCATTCCGGACACGAGCAACTCCAGATGCCGGGCGATCGCGGTCTCGGCGATCTCGCTGGCTCGCGCGTACGCGGGCCGTGCGGCGGCCTGGCGAGCCTGCCTTCTCCTGGCGAACCAGCTCATCGTCGCTCACCTCCGTTACGTCGCCGCGCCGCGGCGGCGGCCTGCGCGTCGGCGACCAGCCGCGCGTCGGGCTCGGGCGCTGTCGATGTCCTGTCCGTGCCCCACCACGCGGCGATCGCCGCGAGGGCCTCGCCGGCCGGGATCGCGGGCGCGGGCACGTGGCATTCCCCGCTCTGCTGGTGGTTTTCCAGTGAGCAGTTCGCGGTCGCGGCCTTGATGCGCTTGGTGGT
>NZ_JBHWEB010000154.1:0-20577 GCF_042734395.1 Amycolatopsis sp. NPDC059657
GACGACACCACCAACACCGAGCCCGCCAATGCCACTACCAGCGACGGCACCAACAACCAGCACCCGATCACGAACTACAGCTGGAGTACTAACCGCCCGGAACGCTCACGAGTCCTTACGCCGGAAGCACCGCGTACTGGCGGACGTAGAGGTCTGTGTAGGTGACCGGGCCGCGGGGGCCGGGGACGTTGTCGAGGTTGATGCCGGTCTCGGGGACGGCGAGGAGTTTGAAGCCGTCGAGGAGGCGGGTCGGGGCGTTCCAGAAGACACCGGTTCCGGTGTAACCGTCGAAGAAGGCTTCGGCCGCGGTGGCGTCCTCGGTCGCGATGCCCGCGGCGAGGCCTGAGGTGCGCTCGTTGGCGATCGAAACCGCCTCCGTGAGTGAGGAGACCTGGGCGACGGTGACCGTGGCCTCGTTGTCCGAGTCGAGTGCCCATTCGTAGCCGATGGGGTGCTCGTGGGGGGCGAGCGACGGGGTGACGCCGCGCTCGGCCAGAGCCTCGGTGATCGAGGGCCAGAGCGCGTCGTGGGCGTCGGCGTGGATGAGGAGGAGGTTCAGGCGGTTGCAGACGCCGAGGCGGTCGAGGCTGGCGGAAACCAGGTCGCGGACCTTGGCGGCGTCGGCGGCCGAGTCGACGTAAAGGACGCCGCCGCCGTCCGCGTGGGCGAGGGTGCCGACGCCGTGGAGCGCGGCCTCGGTCGCGAGCTTGCGGGTGCTTTCGCCGCTGCCGCGCAGGATCACCAGTGGCACCAGGCCGGGCAGGCTCACCAGCGCCGCCGCCGCTTCGCGCTCGACGCGCGGGACGAGCTGGATGACGTCGGCGTCGATGCCCGCGCCTGCCAGTGCCGGGGCGATGACGACGTCGAGCAGCCGCTGGGCGGAGCCGAGCGCGGCCGAGCCGGTGCGCAGCACGCCGCCGTTGCGGGACTTCACGAGCTGCGAGGCCACGTCGACGGTGACGTTCGGGCGGGCCTCGTAGTTCGCGCCGATCACGCCGACCGGGCGGCGGCGCTCGACCAGGCGGAGCCCTCCGTCCAATGTGGACAGCTCGAGGGAGCGCTCCTGGTGCGGGGCGCCCGCGAGCAGCCGGAGCTGTTCGGCCATGCCGGTGAGGCGCTCGTCGGTGATCGTGAGCCGGTCGAGCAGGCCCGCGCTCATGCCCTCTTCGGTCGCCTTGGCGACGTCGGCGCGGTTGGCCTCGAGCACCTCGTCACGGTGCGCCAGCAGCCTTTCGGCCATGGCGGTGAGCGCGGCGTCGATGGCCTGATCGGTCGCGGTGGCCAGCGACGGGGCCGCCTGCTTGGCCGCCCGTGCGCATTCCTCGACAGCCTTGGCCACGTCACTCACGGCGATCACTCCAACCATTGACCAGCAATTTGCAGGTCATCAGTGTGCCGCACGCCCGCGCGCCTACTTCAGCGTGGGTTGCAGCAGGAACGCGCCGCCCATGATCACGCAGCTGACCGAGATCATGGCGAGCACGAGCACCCACAGCGCCGCAGGCACCTCGGTGAGCCTGGCGAGCTGGTCCGCGTCGGAGTCGCGGGCCTGGCCCTGGCGCCGTTTCAGCTGCAGTTCGATCACCGGCCGCACGCCGCCGAACAGCAGGAACCACGTCATGAGGTACACGAACGCCGCCTGCACCGACGCGGGCGCCACCAGCGAGGCGAGCGCCAGCACCCCGGCCGTCACCACGACGACCAGCACGCCATAGGCGTTGCGCACCATCACGAGCACGGCCAGCAGCAGCACCGCGGCCAGCACGAGCAGCGCCGTGACGCGGCTCGCCGCGAGCAGGCCCGCGAAGACCAGCCCGAGCACCGAGGGCGCCGGGTACCCGCCGAGCGCGGTCAGCACCATGCCGGGGCCTTCCGGCTTGCCACGCGAGACGGTCACGCCCGAGGTGTCCGAGTGCAGCCGGATGCCCTGCAACCGGCGGCCGACGAGCACCGCGAGCAGCGCGTGCCCGGCCTCGTGCACGATCGTGATCGCCGTGCGCGCCCAGCGCCACGGTGTCCCGGACAGCACGACGATCAACGCCACGCCGCCGGTGATCAAGGCCAGCCAGCTACCAGGGTCGGGCTGGGCGTCCAGCACACCCGCCACCGCGTTCGGATCCGGTTCTCGCACCCGGACACCTCAGCACATGCCAGGTCGGCTACCCGTTAGGTGGGTGATCATCGCCGTGGGTGATCAAGATCGGCGCCCTCCGATCTCACCGGTGCGGCTTTCCCGCTCGGTGCGGAACAACAACGCGACCCAGCTCCGGTACGGCCGCCAGGCATCGGCGATACGCTCCAGCCTGGCGGCGGAGACAGCGCCGGAAAGCCCGTACACCCGCATCATCTCGTCCTGCAGGCGGCGTTCGTCGCGCGGGAAGACGTCCGGATGGCCTGCGCCCCTGATCAGGATCAGCTGCGACGAGAACGGCCCGATACCCGGCAGTTTGAGCAACCTGGTCAGCGCCTCCGCGGAATCCTTGGCACGCAACGTTTCCGCGTCGAGCAGACCGTCACGCGCGGCCCTGGCCATCGCGTGCAGCCGCTCGACCTTGGCGGGCGGCAGGCTCGGATGACTGTCCATCTTGAGCAGTTCTTCCGGCGTGGGAAAGGAGATCAGCGGAACTCCGCCCACATCGACCTCATGGCCGTAACGCTCGGCGACCCGCCGCTTGATCCCGGCCGCCTGCACGATCCGGATGCCGTGCCCGATCACCGCCCAGCACGCCGCCTCGTACGGCGAGTGGAACAGCACCGGCCGCAACCCCGGATTGCGGTCCTGCAGCCCGGCGACCACCTCGTCCGCGGCGCCGACGCGCGTGAATCCCTCGCCGTCGACATCCAGCGACAGCATCCGCCGCACCTGCGCGACCGCGAGCGGCACCACATCGGGCTCGGCGAACACCTCGACCTCGACCCGGTCCGGCGCCCGCTGCCGCACCACCACTCCCGCGTGCGACCAGGTTCTCTCCACCGGGAACGCCATGCGGAGTATTCCTGGCTCGGCGGCGGCATCCGGCCTGGACGCGGGCGCGAACCCCTCCAGGAACCGCGTGGACGCGTCCAGGTCGAACGCGCCTGTGAACGAAACCTCCGCGACCTGCGAAGACACCGTGCTGATCATGACCATCTCCTTCTCGATCGACGACCCCTACGACGGTAGGCCGGGGGTACGACAGTTTCAGGGGTGTCAGGCCCGGGCCGGTGCGGCATACTGCCGGTATCTGAGCGCAGAGGAGCTGTCAGTGCCGACGACCCACTCGAACGCCCAAGCCCGCACGCTCGCACTGCTCAAAGCCGGTGACGAGGCACGGCCCACGAACGGTTTCCTCGATCTGCTCGGCGACGAGGACCAGGCCGGTCCGCCGACCGGGATCGCCCAGCGGCTGATGCGGACCTCGATCGTGCCGAGCATCTACGAGCAGTACTGGCGCCCCGCGCTCGGCCGGGTCGCGAAAGGACTGCGCGGGCCCACGATGGCGGGCGAGATCGCCATCGCGACCAATCTGCTCGGCCTGCGCCCCGGTCTCGTCGCGCTCGACGTCGCGTGCGGGACCGGCCGGTTCACGCGTGCGTTCGGCAAGGCAGTCGGCGCGGACGGGCTGGCCATCGGGCTCGACGGCTCCCGCACCATGCTCGACCGCGCGCTCGACAACGCAGGCCCCGCCGACCCGATCGCCTACCTGCGCGCGGACGCGGTCGACCTGCCATTGCGATCGGCCACAGTGGACGCCGTGTGCTGCTTCGCCGCGCTGCACATGTTCGCCGACCCCGACGCCGCGCTCGCGTCGTTCGCACGGGTCTTGAAGCCGGGCGGCCGCGTCGTGCTGCTCACCAGCGCGCGCCGAACCTGGCAGCCTGCCCGGTTGGTCGACACGGCGCTGGGCACGGCGAGCGGGCAGAAGATGTTCGACCGCGGCGAGATCGCGGGCAAGCTCCGCGATCTCGGGTTCAAGAGCGTGAGCGAACGCTTCGCAGGCGTCACGCAGATAGTCGCCGGAACGCGCTGATCTCTCAGGTAGTTCTTATCAGGCAGTTCTTATCAGGAAAAGCCAAGGATAATCCACAGGTTGTTCACAACCAGTGGCGCGAACCTAGGCACATGACCGAATTCCAGCCGCACCCCACGTACCAGCCGTACTACGGCAACCCGCTCTTCAACCAGGCGCCGCCACCCCCGCCGAAGAAGAAGAGCAACAAGCTCGCGCTGCTGGTCGGCGCGACGGCGCTCGGAGCCGCGCTGCTCGGCGGTACCGGTGGCGCGCTGATCGTCGGACTCGACAGCCCGACGCCGCCGTCGAGCAGCTCGTCGGCTCCGGCCACCGGGCAGCAGATCTCCAACTCCACCACCAACGACGTCAGCAAGATCGCCGCGAAGGTGACGCCGAGCGTCGTGCAGGTCAACGTCAAGACCGCGCAGGGCGGCCAGGGCATCGGCTCCGGCGTGATTCTGAGCGCCGACGGCAAGATCCTGACCAACGCGCACGTCGTCAACGGCGCCACCAGCGTCCAGATCGTGACCTCCGACGGCAAGAAGTACCAGGCGGACGTGGTCGGCTCGGACACCAAGGCCGACATCGCGGTGGTGCAGGCACGGGGCGCGAGCGGGCTCACCGCGGCGACGCTCGGCGACTCGAGCAAGCTCGCCGTCGGCCAGCAGGTCGTCGCGATCGGCTCGCCTGGCGGCCTCCAGAACACGGTGACCTCGGGCATCATCAGCGCGCTGAACCGCCAGCTGTCCGACATCGGGAAGAAGCAGCAGTCGCCGTACGACCAGACCGCCAACGGTGACTCGGATAGCCCGAGCTACACCGCGATCCAGACCGACGCCTCGATCAACCAGGGCAACTCGGGCGGCGCGCTCGTCGACGCCAGTGGCGCCGTGATCGGCATCAACTCGGCGCTCTACAACCCGAGCGGCTCGGCGGGCAGCATCGGCATCGGCTTCTCGATCCCGATCAACGACGCCAAGAAGATCGTCGACCAGATCACGGCAGCTCGTAACTGAGCTTGAAGGTGTGATTCCCCTCCGCATCCTGCTCGATGGCCGCGGTACCGGTGATTCCGGTCAGATCACCGGTACCCGACCCGGGCAAGATCGTCAGCGTGAAGCCGGCTTCACCGGCGCTGTGATGCAGCACGAACGAGCCCTTGCGTCCGCCGACCGCGACTGACAGGCGCTCGAAAGCGACGTAAGCCCGCCCGATCTCGTTCACGGCCGTGAGCATTTCCACGGTGCTCGTGCCCTCGACCTCGCCGGTGAACGTCTTCGCGATCGCCACCCGCGCGAACTCGGTCCCGTCCGCCTTTTCTTCGGACTGCGGCTCCCACTTGTCGAGGTTGAAAGCGGCGGTGGCGGTCTGCATGGCTGATCCCCTTCAGGTCGGTATGGCGGACAGCCTGCCCGCCATACCTGCCATCTCCTGTCAGGTTTACCGGCGCCGGTTCCCGAACAGCCCACGCGTGATCTCCCGGCCGAGCGCACTCGCCGCGGACCGCAAGAACGACTTCACCGCCGGGTTCGACATGGCCTTCTCCACCACGCTGGGTTCGTCCTTCTGAGGCGCAGGTGCCGGCGCGGCCTCGGGCGCCGGTGCGTCCGGAGCGGGCGGGGCGATCTTCGCCGCCAGCTTCTCGTACGCCGACTCCCGGTCGATCGTCTCCGCGTACTTCCCGTGCAGGTCAGAGGCCGTGGTCGCGGCCGAGATGGCCTCCTCGCCGATCGACCCCATCTTCGACCGCGGCGCACGCAGCCTCGTCCACGCCACCGGCGTCGGCGCCCCGCGTTCGGACAGCACCGTGACGATCGCCTCACCGATGCCGAGCGAGGTCAGCGCCTTGTCCAGTTCGTAGTACTCGGTCGTCGGATACGTCTTGACGGTCCTGGTCAGCGCCTTCTGGTCCTCCGGGGTGAACGCGCGCAGCGCGTGCTGGATCCGCGCGCCGAGCTGCGAGAGGACGTTGTTCGGGATGTCGGTGGGCAGCTGGGTGCAGAAGAACACGCCGACGCCCTTCGACCGGATGAGCTTCACGGTCTGCTCGATGCGCTCCAGGAACGCCTTCGAGGCGTCGTTGAACAGCAGGTGCGCCTCGTCGAAGAAGAAGACGAGCTTCGGCTTGTCGAGGTCACCCTCCTCGGGCAGCTCCTCGAAGAGCTCGGCCAGCAGCCACATCAGGAACGTCGAGAACAACGCGGGCTTGGCCTGCAGGTTGTCCAGCTCCAGCAAGGTGACGACGCCCTTGCCGTCGACCTGGCGCATGAGGTCGTGGACGTCCAGCTCGGGCTCGCCGAAGAAGTCCTCGCCGCCCTGAGCCTCCAAATTGGACAGCGCGCGCAGGATGACGCCGGCGGTCGCCGCGGACACCCCGCCGATGCCCTTGAGGTCCTCCTTGCCCTCGTCGCTGGTCAGGTGCGCGATGACCGAACGAAGGTCCTTTGTGTCCAGCAGCGCGAGGCCGCGCTGGTCGGCCCAGTGGAAGATCAGCCCGAGCGTCGACTCCTGTGTCTCGTTGAGACCGAGCACTTTGGACAGCAGCACCGGACCGAAGCTGGTGATGGTCGCGCGGATGGGCGACCCCTTGCCGCCGGTGCCGATCGAGAGGAACTGCACGGGGAACGCGGCGGGCTGCCAGTCGTCGCCCAGCTCGCCCGCTCGCTTGGTCAGCTTGTCGTTGGCCTCGCCCTGAGCCGCCAGGCCGGACAAATCACCCTTCACGTCGGCCAGCACCACCGGCACGCCCGCGGCCGAGAGCTGCTCGGAGACCAGTTGCAACGTCTTCGTCTTGCCCGTCCCGGTCGCGCCGGCGACCAGCCCGTGCCTGTTCAGGGTGGCCATCGGCAACCGGACGGCGGCACTAGCCTCGGCCTGCCCGTCGATCACCACCGCACCCAGCTCGACGGCGGGCCCCTCACTCACATAACCGCTCGCGATCACACCGGCCGGACTGGTCACAGGTCACTCCTTGGGAACGACTTCGCTGCCGAGCCGAGCGTAACGCGCCGAACACGCACGTCGCGCGGCTTGGAACCCCCCTGTCGGGTTAGGGTTCCGGGGTGACTGACCGCCTAGTCTGGATCGACTGCGAGATGACGGGGCTCGACCTCGCCAAGGACGCGCTGATCGAAATAGCCGCACTGGTGACCGACGCCGAGCTGAACGTGCTCGGGGAAGGCGTCGACATCGTGATCCACGCCGACGACGAGGCGCTAGCCGGGATGCCCGACATCGTGCGCGACATGCACGCCAAGTCCGGGCTCACCGAGGAGGTCCGCGCGTCGGCCGTGACGCTGGCCGAGGCCGAGCGCCGCGTGCTCGAGTACATCAAGGAGCACGTGCCCGACCCCAACAGCGCGCCGCTGGCAGGCAACTCGATCGCCACCGACCGCGGCTTCATCACGCGTGACATGCCCGAACTCGACGCGCACCTGCACTACCGGATGGTCGACGTCTCGTCGATCAAGGAACTCGTGCGCCGCTGGTACCCGCGCATCTACTACGCCAAGCCGGAAAAGGGCCTCGCGCACCGCGCGCTCGCGGACATCAAGGAGTCCATCGGCGAGCTCGACTACTACCGCGAGATCGCCTTCGTCCCGCAGCCGGGACCGACCAGCGAACAGGCCAAGGTCGCGGCCGCTGAAGTGCTCAAACGGCATCGCGGGTAACCCGGTCGCGAGGCCCGTACGGGGTCCGATAAGCTATGCGGGCCGAGGTGATCGCAGTACGGATCGCCGCGACATGGTGGATATAGCTCAGCTGGTAGAGCACCTGGTTGTGGTCCCGGAGGTCGCGGGTTCGAGCCCCGTTATCCACCCTCCCGAATCCCGTCCCAGAACATTCTGGGACGGGATTTTTCGTTGTCCGGGCATAAGAAAGGGCCCCCGCCACTCGGTGACGGGGGCCCTTTTCAGCGGCTCAGGCTTTCCACTGGTCCCAGGGAAGCTGCCAGACGCTCCAGCCGTCGGTCGGCTCCAGCGGCTTGCCGCCGCTGCCCGTGACCGTGACGATGTCGCCCCGCTTGGTCAGGTCCATCAGCCACTTCGCGTTGGCAGGCGAAAGGTTGAGGCAGCCGTGACTCACGTTGCGCTTGCCCTGCTGCCCCACCGACCACGGCGCCGAGTGGTAGAAGATGCCGCTGTTGGACAGCCGCACCGCGGTCTGCACGAACGTCCGGTAGCCGCCGGGGCTGTCCTCCGGAACGCCGTAGGTGCCGGAGTCCATGGTGTAACCGTTGTGCTCGCTCATCACCGTGTAGCTGCCGGTCGGGGTGTTGTGACCGGGCTTGCCCATCGAGATCGGCACGGTCTTCACCTCGGCGTCGTTGACCGAGACCTTCATCTGGAAGGTCGACCCGTCCGCCTCCGCGATCAGCTTGTCACCGATGGTGATGTGCGAGGCGCGGTCTTCCTTGCCATAGGTGCCATTGCCGAGATGCCTGCCGTAGACGGCCGCGTCGACCGTGACCTTCGTGCCGGACTTCCAGTACTCCTTGGGACGCCAGATCACCGTCTGGTCCCCGAACCAGCGGAACGCGCCCTCGGTGGCAGGCTCCGCTGTGACCTTCAACGCCTTTTCCGCGAGCGCCTTGTCCGGCACCTTCCCGCCGAAGGTGAAGATCAGCGGCATGCCGACGCCGACGGTCTCCCCGTCGGTGGCGTTGATCGAGACGGTCATCTGCCGCGCGGCCTTCGCCGTGGTGAACGTCGAGGTCGCCGTCTGCGGCTTCCCGTCGGTGCCGGTCGCGGTCGCGTTGACCGTGTAGCTCTTGCCGTAACCCAGCGGCTCAGCCGATTCCCAGCCGCTACCGTCCTCTTTGGCCTTACCCTGCACCTGCTTGCCGTCGGCACCGGTCAGCTTCACCTCGCCGACCTTCCCGTCCTTGACCGCGACGGAGACGGGCAGCCCCGGCTCGACATCCGCGGCGCCCGTCGCGGGCACCAACGCGAGAGAAGCAGGCTTCACCTCGACGGAGGAGGTACCGCCACCAGGCGTCGGCGCCTTGGGCGTCTCCGTCCCCGGTGCGCTCGTACACCCCGCGACCAACCCCACGGCCAGTATCAGCCCTGCCACACCCCAGACCCTCATGGAAACCGTCCGTTCGTACTCACGTCTACCCCTGTTGCCGCCCAGTGTGCCTGACCGGCGCAAACACGCGTGCGGAGAGTGCCCATCCCGTTATGAGGGGGGTGCCTGCAGAGGCCCTCCGGCGGGGGTGCTAATCTTTTCCACGTCGCCGAGGGAAACCGAAGCGGAGAAGACGCGCCATTAGCTCAATTGGCAGAGCAGCTGGCTCTTAACCAGCGGGTTCGGGGTTCGAGTCCCTGATGGCGCACTCCCAATCTCCAGGTCAACATCATTGTTGACCTGGAGATTTTTGCTTTCCAGCACAATCTTCTCGTTCATTCGAATGTCCTTTGTGGCCTCCTGTGAGCCCGAGAATGTGCGGCGCCTGCCTGGAGATGATGCCGGCGGTGGCTTCGGCCGCGGCGAGCGCCAATTCGCGCAGGACGTTCGCGAGCAGTTCGTCGATCACGCGATCTCGAGGTTCGCCATCATCCCCATGTCCTCGTGCTCGGCGTTGTGGCAATGGAACAGATACCGTCCGCGGTAGCCGTCGAAGCGCGTGATGATCTCCGCCGATTGGCCGGGCCGCAGGGAAATCGTGTCCTTGAGGCCCGCGTCGTGGGGCAGCGGCGGCCGCCCGCCACGCGACAACACCCGGAACCCGGCCAGATGCAGGTGCACGGGATGGTGGACATCGGCGATCAGCCGCCACACCTCGACGTCGCCGAGCCCGACCGTGACGTCGGAACGCGCCGGGTCGAACGGCAGCCCGCCGATCAGCCAGCCGTGGCCGCCGTTCATGCGCCCGGCGCGGAAAAAGAAGTCCCGCACCCGCACGGCATCCGATCGCTTCCACTCGGGCAGATCGGTCGACAGTACGGCGGGAACGCGGCTGTCGTCGGCGCCGCGGCGCACGACCCGGAATGCCATCACGTCACGGGTCCGGCCTGAGCCGAGCCGGTTGACGATCGTGACCAGGCCGCCGACCGGCACGCCGGAGAAGTCGGCGACCACGTCGTAGCGTTCGGCGGGGGCGATCGGCAGCGCCTGGTGGGTGACCGGCGCCGCGAGCAGTCCCTGGTCGGCGCCGACCTGCACGAGATCCAGCCGTCGCCCGTCGTCGGTGACCGCTTCGAGTTCGTAGTGCCGGGCGTTCGAGGCGTTCAGCAGCCGCAGCCGATAACGCGCCGCGTCGACCTCGTGCACCGGCCATGGCGCGCCGTTCACGAGTATCACGTCGCCGAGCACGCCCGCGAGGTACGGCTCGTGGACGCCAGGGTTCTCCCGCAAAGCAGGGTCGAGCGCGGGGTAGATGAGGTTGCCGTCGCGGTCGAACGCGCGGTCCATGATCGCCAGCGGCAGCTCGCGCGATCCCGACGGCAGGCCGAGTGACTCCTCGGCGTCGTCCCGGATGATGTGCAGCCCGGCGAGTCCCCGCCAGATGGCCGGCGCGGTGAAGTCCATGCGGTGGTCGTGGTACCAGAGCATCGCGGGCCGCTGGTCCATCGGAAACGCGTAGTCCCGCGTCAGCCTGGTCACCACCGCCCGCGGATCGGACATCGGCATGTGCATCCCCGGCATGCCGTGCATCCCCGCCATCGGATCGTGCCAGCCGTCCGGCAGTACGAGGTCGGTCGGGTATCCATCGGACTCCGGCGGGGTCCGGCCGCCATGCAGGTGCACGACGGTCGGCACGGGCAGCCGGTTGTGGTGGGTCACGGTGATCGGCCTGCTGCGGCGTGCCTCGATCGTCGGGCCGGGGAACGTGCCGTTGTATGTCCACAATGGAGTCTTGAGGCCCGGCAGGATCTCCAGAGCCGTTTCGCGCTGGGTGATCTCGTACCGGTCGGCGCCGATCGGCCTCAGCACGGGTGGCAGTGGCAACGGCACGGTGAACGCGGCCGGCAGCGGCGCGGCGCTGCGCAACTCGGCGCCGGTGCTCGCGGGCCGCCTGGCCAGGATGGCCGCGCCCGACTGCGCGGTGACCGCCAGCAGCCCGAGAGCTCCGCCGATGCCCAGTAGCTGCCGCCGGTTCATGGTGCGCTCACGCACGGGTGGCCTCCTCGTGTGAGATCGGCTGCCGCCATACGGCGACGAACAGCACGACGAGCCCGGCGATCGTCAGCACGCCCAGCGGGAAGTGCAGCCACAGCGCCCCGTCCAGCCCGGCGAAGTACTGCACCGTCTCGGCCGCCACCACGGCCAGCGTGGCGAGCAGCGGCCATGCCCGGCGCGCCCGTGCCCAGACCACGATCGCCGCGATCAGTTGCAGGAAGCCGATCGAGGTGACCACGTTCGCGCCGATCACGTGCCAGCTCAGCCCGTCGAAGTCGCCGCTCAGATACACGCCGGCGAACACGGGCTGCGCGAAGATCGCGAGCACGTGCGCGCTGACGAGTGCCCGCATCACCTTGTCGGTGACCATGAAGGTGTCCTCCTCTCGTTCGTTCTTGCTTTCGACCACGAAGGTATGCCTTGAGAGGTATCTCGTCTAAGATCAGTATTGCTATGCGGTTATGCTCGGAAAGGCATGAAGTGCGATGGACCTGAACTCGCTCAGGCAGTTCCTCGTGGTGGCGCGGCTGGAGCACCTGAGCCGCGCGGCCGACGAGCTGCGCGTCGCCCAGCCGTCGGTGAGCCGCACCATCGCGCGCCTGGAGAGTGAGCTGGGCGCGCCACTGTTCGACCGGGGCGGCAGGCTTCGGCTCAACGAAGCCGGGAAGCTGTTCCGCGGACACGTCGAACGGTCACTCGGCGAGCTGGAAGCGGGCAGGCGTGCCGTCGCCGAGGCCACCAGCGAGGGCGTGCGCACGGTGCGGCTGGCGTCGGAGACGTTTCTGACTCTCACCGCGCCGCTGGCCGCCTACAAGCGTGCCCATCCGTCCGTCGAAATCGAGCTCCAGTGGTCGGCCGCCGAAGACATGGCCCGCATCCTGCGTGCGCGTGACGTCGACCTTTGTGTTGCCTCCCAGCCGATCCTCGCCGAGGGACTGGAGCAGGCCCGGCTGCTGGACGAGGAGGTCGGGGTGGCCGCGGCACTCGACCACCCGCTGGCGGGCCGCGCGTCGGTGAGCGTGGAGGAGCTGGCCGGGCAGTCGTTCGTCACCGCTCGCGCGGGGCACTGGCAACGACGGCTGCTCGAGCGGCTCTTCGCCGCACACGGCCTCACGCCGAGGATCGTCTGCGAGGTCGACGAGCCGAGCGCCATCGCGGACCTGATCGGCGCGGGGCTCGGCATCGGCCTCGTGCCCGGCTTCGCGCGGCGGATGGCGGCTCAGCTGCCGCTCGTCTGGATCGGCGTCGACAGCCCGGACTGCCGTCGCAGGCTCACCTTGTTCTGGGATGGGGACAGCGACCTGTCAGCCGCCGCTCGCGCTTTGCGCGCCACCATCACCGGGTGGGACTGGGGTTAGTCGGTCCACGTACGGAGTTTCTCGGGATTACGGATGGCCCAGATGCGTGTGATGCGGTCGTCCGCGACGTCGAACGCGTAGACCGACGAGGGAACGCCGTCGTTCTGGATCAGCAGGCCCGGCTGGCCGTTGACGGTGCGCTCCAGGATCGTGAAGTCACCGGGGACTTTGGTGGCGACGGCGATGAGGAATTCGGCGATCTGCTCGCCGCCGTCGATCGGGTGGAGTGCGGTGGTGACCAGGCCGCCGCCGTCCGCGGTGAAGGTCGCGGTGGGGTCGAGCAGGCCGACGAGTGTGCTGATGTCCTTGGCTTCCCAAGCCTGTTTGAAGTCGCGGACCAGGTCTGCCTGGGGAACGGCCAGCGCCGCAGGTGGCTGGGACGCGCGCACGCGGCGGCGGGCGGCGGAGGCCAGCTCGCGGCAGGCGGCCGGGGTGCGGCCGGTGATCTCGGCGATTTCGGCGAAGGAGTAATGGAAAACGTCGTGCAGGATGAGCGCGACGCGCTGGGCGGGGGTCATCGATTCCAGCGCGACGAGGAAGGCCATGCTGACCGACTCGTCCAGGGTGACGCGGTCGGCGGGGTCGCCGGTGGGTCCTTCGGAGGGGTCGGGCAGCGGCTCGGGGATCCATTCGCCGACGTAGCGCTCGCGGCGGGCGCGTGCCGAACCGAGCAGGTCGAGGCAGACGCGGCTGGTGACGGTGGTGAGCCAGGCGCCGGGAGAGGCGATCGCGTCCTGCCGCGGCGGGGAAAGCGCGTACCAGCGGGCGTAGGCCTCCTGGACCGCGTCCTCGGCTTCGGCCAGCGAGCCCAGCAGCCGGTAGGCGATGTTGATCAGGTGGCGGCGCTCGCTGAGGATCGCGTCCATCATCGGTGCTCCCGTCGGTTCGTGTCTTCGTTCAGTCCGACGAGACATCCCATCGCATTGTCAGGATGCCTGATGTTTTCGAGGGTCACGTCGTCGTAGTGCTCGGAAGCGACACCACGAATGAAGGAGACCCATGATCAGGATCGGCATCATCCTCGGCAGCACCCGACCGGGACGCAGGGGCGAGCAGGTGGCCAGGTGGGTCCAGGAGCGGGCGGGGCTTCGCTCGGACGCGGAGTTCGAGCTGATCGACCTGCTCGACCACCCGTTGCCGCACCTGGACGAACTGCCGGGCGAGTACCGCCACGCGCACACCCGCTCGTGGGCGGCGACGATCGCGCCGTTCGACGGGTTCGTGGTGGTCACCCCCGAGTACAACCACTCGGCACCCGCGGTGCTGAAGAACGCGCTGGACTTCCTGCGCGCGGAATGGCGTGACAAGGCGATCGGGTTCGTGTCATACGGCGGCGTGGGTGGCGCCCGCGCGGTCGAGCAGTTGCGGCTGATGTGCGGGGCGCTGGAGATGGCCGATGTGGCGTCCCAGGTGTCGCTGTCGCTGGTGACCGAGTTCGAGGACTTCGCCGTGTTGAAGCCGGGCGAGTACAACGTCACCGCCCTGGACAAGACGCTGGACCAGGTCGTGGCCTGGAGCACCGCTCTCGCGCCGCTGCGCGGCACCGCGGACGACACCGGGATCAGGGAGCACATCGGCAAGGTCATCGAAGCGATCAAGGCCAAGGATCTGGACGGTCTCCGTCAGCTCTATTCGGACGACGTCGTGTCCTTCGACATCGACCCGCCGCTGCAGCATGCCGGCATCGACGCGAAGCTGAAGAACTGGGCGAACGCGTTCGTGTTCTTCGACGACGTGACTTACGAGGTTCGTGATCTGACGGTGACGATGGACGGAAGTGTCGCGTTCGTACACTGCTTCGGACGGCTCAGCGGGATGAAGGACGGAGCGCCGATGGGCGGGATGTGGGTACGGGCGACGTTCTGCTTCCGGAAGATCGACGGGAGTTGGCTGATCACGCACGATCAGGTTTCCGTGCCGCTCGACATCGCCAGCGGCGCCGGGGTGACCGACCTCGAGCCCTGACGTGGCGTGCGAGTGGGGTCGTGAGTGGTACGGCCGGTTCTAACCGGCGGGAACACTCACGACCCCGAACGGTGAGGGGCCCGCCCCTGCCCAGCGGAGGCCGCCTGGGGGAACGGCCTGCGAGCAGAGACGGGAGTTCAAGGTCGGCACGGGGGTCGCCTCTCGGCGAGTGGCTCGACACGGCTCCGGCCTGACCGGTATTCCGTGAAGGCAAGGGGTGAGGCCCGGGGACACCGCCGTACCGACACCCTGTACAACGCCTCGGGCCCGCTGGTGTTCCCTGCCGCCCGGGTGACGTACGTCGCTGCTCCCGGCACGCGGGCGCGGCGCCGGTCATGATGGGGTCAACCGACCTGAAGGAGTTTCACGATGACGGCGGAGCGGGTGCACGCGTTCACCGATGACGCGCTGGGTGATCACGACGCGGTGGAGCTGGCGGCACGGGTGCGGCGCGGCGAGGTCAGTCCCGCCGAACTCGCCAAGGCCGCGGTCGCGCGGGCGGAACGGGTCACCGCGCTCAATGCCGTCGTCCACTCCGTTTACGAGAACCCTCGGCATGGGCAGGATCCCGAAGCGCCACTGTTCGGCGTGCCGACGTTTGTCAAGGACAACACCGACTTGCGCGGTATGCCGACCAACCATGGCACCGAGGCTTTCGTGGCGAGGCCAGCGAAGGTGGACAGCCGCTACGCAAGCCAGTTCGTTTCCACCGGCGTGACAGTGCTTGGTAAGAGCCGGATGCCGGAATACGGCTTCAACGCGACGACCGAGTACGCGAACGCCGACCCAGTGCGCAATCCATGGAACCCCGAGTACTCGGTCGGCGCCTCCTCCGGCGGCTCGGCCGCGCTCGTCGCCGCCGGGGTGGTGCCGCTCGCGCACGCGAACGACGGCGGCGGTTCCATCCGGATCCCGGCCGCCTGCGCCGGGCTGATCGGGCTGAAGCCCAGCCGTGGCAGGCACTTGGACGGCGAAGAGGCCGCCCATCTGCCGATCAAGATCATCTCGGAGGGAGTGGTCACCCGGTCCGTCCGCGACACCGCCGCCTTCATCGCCGCGCAGGAGGACCACTGGCGTAACCCCGCGCTGCCCCCGATCGGACTGGTGCACGGCCCGGCGCGGCGGCGGCTGCGGATCGGGCTGATCACCGAAAGCGTCACCGGAGCGGTGCTGGACGCGCCGACGCGGGCAGCCGTCGAACGGACCGCGACGCTGCTTGAGAAGCAGGGACACGTTGTCACGCCGGTGACCCTGCCGGTGGACGAGACGTTCGCGAGCGACTTCACGCTCTACTGGGGCATGCTGGCCGCCTTCGCGGCAGGCACCGGCAAGCTGCTGGTCGACCGCAGCTACGACCGGACCAAACTGGACGGTCTTACGCTCGGCCTTCGCGCGCACTACCTCCGCAACCTGCGGCACACCCCCGCCGCGCTGCGCAGGCTCTCCCGCGTCAAGCACGCGCACGCGAAACTGTTCCAGCGCCACGAACTCATGCTCTCGCCGGTGCTCGCGCACAGCGTGCCGAAGCTCGGCCACATCAGCCCCGCGGTCCCCTTCGACACCCTGATCGACCGGCTGCTGCACTACGTCGCGTTCACGCCGATGGACAACGTCGCGGGCAATCCGGCGATCTCGCTGCCGATGGGACAGACCGACGACGGGCTGCCGGTCGGCGTCCAGCTGTCGGCCGCGCACGGCGACGAGCGCAGCCTGATCGAGACGGCGTTCGAGCTCGAGCAGCAGCAGGCCTGGCGGCGCATCCAGGACTGAGCGCTCAGGCCGTCATCGGCTTGGGGCGCCGGTGTTTGCGCAGCAACTCCTGGCTCAGCATCGTGCGTGAGGGCAGCCCGAGCTTGTGCAGCGCCCGGCCGAGGTGGACCTCGACCGTGCGCGCGGACAGGAACAGGCGAGCGGCGATCTCGCGGTTGGTGAGGCTTTGCGCGGCCAGCTCCACGACCTCGATCTCGCGCGGGGACAGTTCGCTGCCGTAGCCCCGCCTGCCGCGCCGTGGCGTGGTCGGGTCGTAGCGGACCAGGGTGCGGCGGCATCTTTGGGCGTCCGCGGCCGCGTCCAGTGCCCGGTAGGTGGTTTCGGCGGCGGTGAGCACGCCGCGCGCTCGCTGGTGATCGCCCAATGCGGCGAAGCATTCGCCGGCGAGTTCGCCGGCTCTGGCAGCGGCGGCCGGGCGCGGGAACGCGTGATACGACCGGCTCGCCCGGCTGAAAAGATCCGCGGCGGTGACGAGGTCGGTGGCGGCATGGGCGAGCAGACCTTCCGCGAACAGGGCCGCGGCATGGGCGAGCGGGGCGTCCCGATCGTCGACGCCGCGGTGGTATTCGGCCAGCAGCGCGGCGGCGTCGGCGGTGCGGTCTTGGGCGAGCATGACGCGGATCGCGAGCGGGACCAGTTCGGCCGCCCAGACCCAGTTGTTCTTGCGGCGCAAGCATTCGATGCCCTGATCGGCGAGACGGCTCGCGACGGGAAGGTCCTTGCCCGCGAGATGGACGGCGACGCGGCCCGCGAACGCCGACGCCTGGAGCGGAGCACTTCCGGCGGCGAGAGCGCACGCCGCGTCGAAGTTGCGCAGTGCTGCGGCCCGGCGGGACTGGCCGAAATCGTGCCAGCCGAGCACCAGCAGTGGCTCGGCGGCGAGTGAGCTGGTGGCCCCGACCTGCTCGACCAGCAGCCTGGCCGCACGGTCCACTTCGGACCAGGCGCCGGTCTCGACGTCCATCCGGAGTTCGGTGCCGGTCGCCAGTGCCTCGAGGTACGGCTGGTTCTCGTTGCCGATCAGACGTCTCGCGGTCGCGAGGTAGGTACGCGCGGCCTGGTAGTAGCCGTTCCAGGCGGCCGCGTCGGCGAGGTTGATGTACGTGCGGCTGAGCTGCCTGCGCACCTCGGCGGGCTGGGGCGTGCGCGGGAGGGTCTCGATGGCGTCCCAGGCGCCGGGGTCGGCCACCTGCATCCGGCCCGCGACTCGGTTCGCGGCGACGGCGACCAGCACTTCGGCATCCTGAACGCGCTCGCTGACCTGCTCCGCCTGGTCGAGCCAGCACAGGTTCTGCTCGACCGGAACGGCTCCGACATGCGGCAACGCGAGTGTCGCCAGGCCGCGGGCGAGCAGCGCCGGGCGGTGCGCGAGGTCGGCGGCGGCCAGTTCGATCTCGCCGCGGCCCGCGTCCACCTGGCCGGTCTGGTTGACCAGCACCCGGCCGAGGTTGATCCGGATCTCGCCGCGCGCCGACCTGGTCAGCGGGCAGTCGCGGATCGTGCGGCGCAGCAACCGCACCGTGTGCTCGTCGACCAGGCCCAGTGCCAGTTCACGGCTGAGCCGGACGGCGAACACCTCGCGGGCCGCGCGCGGCAGGCCGGGGTCGTCGAGAGCCGCTTCGAGCAGGCGCATGGTCTCGTCGGGCCTGTCGTCGTCGGCGGCGCGGTCGACCGCGTCGGAGGTCCAGCAGACCCAGTCGTCGAGCTCGCCCGCCTGCCGGAAATGGTGGGCCACGCGTTCCGCGACGGGTTCGGCCGTGGCGGCCAGGAAGTTCGCGGCCCTGGTGTGCAGCACACACCTTCGCGGCCCCGAAATGGTGGTGTACAAGGCATCCGAGACCAGTGGGCTGCGTGCGACGTAGCGGCCGCGGCCCTTGTCGAGCAGGAGTCCGGCGGCGAGCGCGGCCATAATGCCCTGCTCGATTTCGGCGACACCCGAGACCGCGGCGAGCGCGGCGGCGCAGGCGGGACCGCCCAGTACGGCGGCCGCCTCGGCGATCGGCGCGCCGTCGGTGCCGTCGACTCGCGCCGTCAACGCGTCGCACCACGCGGCGGGAAGGTCGTCGCCGGTTTCCAGCATCGCGGCGACGGCGGCGGCCACTCCCCCGGTCCGGTCGCGGATCCGCTCGGCCAGTTCGCGGGAGCCCGCCAATGCCGAGATTTCGTCTATCTCCAAAGGATTCAGCACGAGCCGCGCGGTCGCGCCCGATCGTGGAAGCCTCGCGACGGAAGTGGCGACGACGGTCAAGCTCGGTGTCAGGCGACCTGCGAGGAAACGCAGGAAATCCTGGGTTTCCTCGTCCGCTTCGTGCACGTCGTCGAGTAACAGGAACGTGCGGTCGTGCAGGGTCAGCAATTCGCTGAGCGCGCGGAAGATCTGGTGGCGTGTAGGGGTTTCCGCGTCCCAGGGCGGCAGTATCTCCGCCAATTCCGGCAGTAATGCGCGGAGTGCGCCTGTCAATGGAGACAGCCGGTCCGACACGGCACGCCAGTTGTCACCGAACGCGATCACCGCTTCGAGCAACGGTCCTAACGGGACTGGACGCCGCAGCCGGGTGCAGCGCGCCGAAAGCACCACGTGCTCACGGCAGGCGTGGCGGGCGAAAACGGCCAGCAAGGTGGACCGGCCCGCGCCTGGTTCACCTTCGACCACGACGAAGGCGGCGGGCCGCGCGGCATCCCGCAAGGCCGCACTCGACACCATGTCCGGACTTTAGTCACTGCGCACCCCTCCCAAAGGAGGGAATTCCGCCCCCTCGGGTGAGCAATTACCAATACGGGTCCTTACTTATTGACCAGAGGGTTGTCAGTCTCACCACGCACGGGTGAATCTTCTTGCGTCACGTTACCCACGATCCCCATCTGCGCACTTAGCGTAAGGAGTGCCCGTGAAACGCTCACTCGCGCGCGGACTGGCGGCGGCCTGCGCCGCCGTCTCGGTCTTCGCACTGCAGGCGCCCGCGACGGCGACCGCCGCCCAGTTGGCGGGCCAGGTCGGCATCCAGATGCAGGCACAGGAGAAGAGCAACTGGTGCTGGGACGCCAGTGGCAACACGATCGCCGCCTACTTCGGACACTCGTTGTCCCAGACCAAGTTCTGCCAGGTCGCGCACAACGAATCGGGCACCACCTGCGCCAACAACCAGGGTTACCTGAGCGATCAGCAGCGGGTGTTCCGCTGGCTCGGTTTCCGCAACGCGGGCACCTACAACTCCGGCGGCCAGACGCTGAGCTTCGCCTCGATCAAGAGCCAGGTCGACGCCGGGCGGCCCATCGGCACCCGGATCGGCTGGAGCAACGGCGGCGGGCACATGCACGTGCTCTACGGCTACGACAACTCCACCAGCACCACGAAAGTGGACTTCGGCGACCCATGGGGCAGCAACCCGCGCTACAACCACATGAACTACACGTCGTACCTGCGCAACAGCCAGTTCACCTGGACCCACACCGTGTACGGAATCGAGGACTGACCATGACCAGGCCCCTTCTCGGCGCGGGACTGCTGATCGCGCTCGGTCTCCTGCTCGGCGCAGGCCAGGCGGCCGCGGCAGGCCAGCCCGCCGGCACCCCCGACGCCCGTGACCTGTCCGCCGTCGCCGCGCTCGCCACCAGCCCGTCGACGGTCGACCAGCTCGCCAAGGTCACCTTCCCTGACAGCCCGAAGGTCGCGGCCAGGATGGCCAACGCGGCCAAGGCCGAACCGGCCGCGTCGATCGCGGTCTACCAGCCGACCGCGGCCTTCGTCGCGGGCACCTCGGCGGTGCCCGCCGACCTCGCCTACGTCGCCGTGCCGGCGACCCTCGGCACCGGCGAGGCGGCGACCGTGTGGGCGCAGCGCGAAGGCCAGAACTGGACGGTGGTGAACATCGCGTCCGGTGACGTCGAAAAGCGCCTCGCCACCCAGGCGGGCAAGGGTTATCTCCTGCACGAGCCGCAGATCAACGCCTGGTACGCGGTCGACGGCGACGCGGTCACCGTGCTCGACGGCTCGACCACGGGCGTGGCTTCCGGCACCCGGATGACCGTCGCCCAGTACCAGTCCGCCGTGCACGCCCGTTACGGCGACAAGCTGCCCGGCTCGGCCTACGACCGGTCCGGCGCGGCCGGTGGCTTCGGCCCTGCGGCACCGGCTTCCGACGACACGGGCGTCCCCGGCTGGTCGATCGCGGCCGGTGCCGGCGCGCTCGTCTTGGCCGCGGGCGTGGCGCTCCGGCTGCGGAGGCGGACCGAGGCGTGACCCGACGTGAACGCCCCGTTCGCAACGTTGAGCCTGGATCCGCCGAGGATCTTGGTGAGTTGATCGTGTCGTGGACGCGCAGATGCCCTCTGACTTGGGATGATTGTTCTTGCGAAGGAACAACAAA
>NZ_JBHWEB010000155.1:0-19945 GCF_042734395.1 Amycolatopsis sp. NPDC059657
GCCGGTTAGAACCGGCCGTACCACTCACGAGCCCTAAGAAGCGAGGGCGCGCTTGGCGCGGTGCCTGCGTACCGCGTCCCGGTTCGCGCAGGTGGGTGAGCAGTAGCGCTGCTGCCCGCCCCGGCTGAAGTCGGCGAACGGGTTGCGGCACTCGGTGAGTTCGCAGCGGCTGAGCCGGTGCATGCCGCGGCCGGTCAGGTGCAACGCCGTCCCGACGCTGATCAGCGCGCGGAGCAGGCGCGCGACCGGGAGGCCGTAGTCGCGGTAGTGGATGTGCCAGCCGTCGCCCGCGTGGTCGGTCAGGCGCGGGTACGCCGACGACTCGGCCAGCAGCTCGTTGAGCAGCGCGGCCCGTGCCTGCGGGTTCGAGGCCTCGACGACCTTCAGCCAGCGGCCGAGGAAGACGTTCACCTCCGCGAGGTCGTCGGCGGTCGCCTGCTGCTCCAAGACCACACCGGCACCGATGCAACGGGCGGTGAGTTCCTCCGGGGTCAGCGGCGGCGACGTTGTGAGGCTCGTCGCAAGCCGGACCGGATCCTCTCCGTAAGGGTTCAGCCGCATAGGACCATTACAGCATCCTGGGACCATGGCTGCTTCACATACATGGGTCACCACCTCGAGCCACTTGACCAGCGAAGGCTGGGTCGTCTACCAGCGTTGTCTCTGCGGGGAAACGCGCATCGTGCTGAACAAGGAGGCCGTTCACCGGTCTTCGTAGCCGGTCACGGCAGCAGGGCACCCCCAGTTCGGCCTTGCTGCCGCGACCGGCTCTCCCTCCGGCTCACTACGGGCGGGCCGGGTGTTCTCGCTGGCGCCCACTCAGCATGCCCCGGCGGGCTGCCCTTGTGGACGGGTTGCCCGTCGCCTCGGGCGACAGGAGCCGGGCGACGGGGCGACCGGATGGCGCAACGCGCTCAGACTCAGTGGCATGCAGCCGCGTACGCACCCCGGTCCCGATCCCTAGGTGCCCGGCTCCGTGATCGGTAACCTGGCGGGTGGGAGACGTCGGCGCGACGCTCCCAGCACAAGTGATCCGGTCGAGGCACGGAGTGCACATGACTGAACAGCCCGCCAGTTTCGGCGTTGAGCTGCGGCGTCGGCGGACGGACGCGGGGTTCTCCCTGGCGACCTTCGCCAAGCAAGTGCATTACAGCAAGGGCTATCTCGGCAGGATCGAAACCGGGGAGAAGCCGGCGACGCTGGACCTCGCCCGACGCTGCGACGCGGCATTGGAGGCGGGCGGGCAGCTCGTCGCGCTGGTACCCAAGGACACCGCCGCCGCAGGCGGTGAGTCACCCGATCCACCCGCGATGGCCACAACTGAGCCTGACAGCGAGGTGTGGGTGATGACCATGGAACCGGACGGGTCGAGCAGGCTGGTGCCGATGCGCCGCCGCGAGGCGCTGGCGATGGGCGCGGCCTCGCTGCTCGGGTTGACGCTCGGGTCGCAGAGCAGTGCCGCCGCGGCGCAGCAGGACGGCACGATCGTCGCCTTCAAGGCGTTGTTCGAGCAGACCAGGCAGCTCGGGCAGATCACCGGGCCGAGTGTGGTGCTCCCCACGGTGATCGCGCAGACCCACACCCTGCGCGGGCTGGCGACGGGCGCCGACAGCCGCACCCGCTCGGAGCTGCTGCAGCTCGCCGCCCGGTACGCCGAGTACGCAGGCTGGATGACGCAGGAGGCCGGCGACGACCGCGGCGCGCTCTGGTGGACCCGCTCGGCCGTCGACATGGCCAACGCCGCAGGCGACACCGAGCTGAGCACCTACGCGCTGATCAGGCAGGCTTTGATCACGCTGTACCAGGACGACGCGGCGAGCACGATCGGGCTGGCCCGGCAGGCTGGCTCCGACCCGCGCACGCCCGCACGCATCCGCGGCCTCGCCGCCCTGCGCGAGGCGCAGGGCCACGCGCTGGCCTGTGACTACGACGAGACCCAGCGCTCGCTGGACCTGGCGCAGCAGCTGCTGGCCGACTCGGCCGAGAAGAGCAAGGACGGCGTGGTGACCGGCTCCGCGTCGGTGACCAGCACCCGGCTGCAGGCCATGGTCGCCGGCTGGTGCCTGCACGACCTCGGCCGCCCGCAGCAGGCCGGTGACCTGCTCGACCAGCAGCTCAACGCCATCCCCGACTCCGCGCGCCGCACGCACGCCAGGTTCGGCGCCCGCCGGGCGCTGGCGTACGCCTCGGCCGGTGAGGTGGAGCACGCGTGCACGCTCGCGCACCGGGTGCTCGACAGCGCGGAAGTGGTCGACTCGGCCACCATCAGGGTCGATCTCCGCCGGCTCACCCGCACGCTGGCGAGGTGGCACAGCCACCAGCCGGTCCGCGATCTCTACCCGCGGCTCAACGCGGCGCTGCGGACGCCCATCGGCTGAGTTCGCCGCCTTGCTACCTTGGGGCATCGCTGGCAGCAGATGCTCAGGGGGAACGCGTGGGCGGTGTGTTCGTCAACTACCGCACCGGTGACGGCGATTTCGCGGCGACGCTGATCAACCGGGTGCTCACCGCCCGGTTCGGCGCCGACCAGGTGTTCCTGGCGAGCCGGTCCATCCGCCCCGGCGAGGACTTCACCCAGAAGATCATCGAGCGGCTGCACGACTGCGACGTGCTGCTGGCGGTGATCGGGGCGCGCTGGCATTCGGTTACCGACCGGCAGCGCAAGCGTGAGCTGACGGCGCCGGACGACTGGGTGCACCGCGAGATCGCCGAGGCGTTCCGGCACGGGCTGCGGGTCATCCCCGTGTTCCTCGACCACGCGATCGCGCTGACCGAGTCCGAGCTGCCCGAAGACATCGCCGCGCTCGCGCGCTGCCAGTTCCTCCGGCTGAGTCACCGCAACGACACCCGCGACCTGTCCAGGCTCGTCGACGAGCTGTCCGATCTGGTGCCGGGCCTGGTGCTGAGCCGGGTGTTCACGACCCCGCCGCCACCGCCGAGCCGCAATCTCGAACCCAGCGCGTGGCTGCGCGCCGACTACCAGCTCGTGCCGTTCGCGGGCCGCGAGGGCGACCTCAAGATCCTGCGCGACTGGACCGACACCCCGAAATCGGTGTCCGGGCACCTGGTCAGCGGACCGGCCGGGCAGGGCAAGACAAGGCTGGCGCATCAGCTGTGCCAGGACCTGGCCGGGTACGGCTGGGTGACCGGGTTCCTGCACGAGAACGCCGCCGTCGCCGACATCGAGAACCTGAGCAAGATCGAGAGCCCGCTGCTGGTCGTCGTCGACAACCCCGAGCCGCGCTCGGACCAGGTGCAGGCGGTGGCGACGGCGTTCATGGACCGCCAGCCGACCGCGCCGCCCGCGCGGCTGCTGCTGCTCAGCGGCGACGTCGGCGAGTGGCTGCGGCGGCTGCGCACCCATGCCGACGACCGGATCCGCAGCGTGTTCGGCGCGCTCGACGTGCAGGTGCTCGCGCCGCCTTCGGGGCGCCGCGCCGAGTTCCACCGCGCGGCGGCCGCGTACGCCGGCTATCTCGGCCTGCCGGTCACCGACCTGCCGGTGCCCGGCGATCTGGAGCACCAGCGGTACGCGACCACCAGGGCGATCCACGCGGCCGCGCTGCTCGCGCTGCTCGACGAGCACCCCGGCGAGGACCTGCGGCCGGACGCGCGGCTCTACCGCGCGGCGCGCCCGGAGTGCCCGTACCGCGGCCTGCAGCCGTTCCAGGAGCAGGACGCCGAGGTGTTCTGGGGCCGTGACCAGCAGATCGCCGACCTCGCCAAGGTGATCGACCGGCAGCGCATGGTCATGGTGTTCGGGCCGTCCGGCTGCGGGAAGTCGTCGCTGATCAGGGCGGGCATCCTGCCGCAGCTGCGCCGTGACGACGTCGCGCTGACCGTGTTCCGGCCGAGCCCCGACATCGCGCCGCTGGAGCAGCTGACCCAGGCACTCGCGCCGATCGTCGGCGCCGGCCGGCTCGGCGCGAGCGGCGATCCAGGGCTGCTGGCCGACGCCGTCGTCGAGACGGTGGGACGGCTGGTCCTGTTCGTCGACCAGTTCGAGGAACTCGTCGCGGCCAAGCCCGAAGCGGCCAGGGAAATGCTCGAGCTCGTCGCGGGCCTGGTGCGCGCGGCGCCGCTGCGGCCGGCCGGTCCGCCCGCCATCCGCGCGGTGTTCACCGGACGCTCGGCCGACCTCGACGAGGTGCTCACCACCGACCTGGCGGCGATACTGCACACCGTCCCGTTGCCCCGGATGGGCCAGGAGGGCTTGCGCACGGCCATCACCGGCCCCGCCGACCTGCCGCTGGTCTCGTTCGAACCGGGACTGGTCGACCGGATCATCGCCGACGCCGCCGACTCACCCGGCAAACTCCCGCTGGTCGAGTTCGCGCTGACCCGGCTGTGGGAGTCGCAGCAGGGCGGCACGCTCACCCACCGCGGCTACGACGAGCAGGGCGGCGTCACCGGCGCGCTGGCCGCGTACGCGCAGGAGGTCAGCACCGAGCTGTTGCTGCCGAGCGAACAGAAACTCGCCGAGCAGCTGCTCGTCCAGCTGGCCAGGCCCAACGACGACGGCGGTTTCACGCTCACGCCCGCCCGCTTCGACCAGCTCGACCCCGAGTCACGTGAGCTCGCCAGGACGCTTTCGAAGCACCGCCTCGTCGTGGTCCGCCATGACCCGGGTCAGCCGGAGATCGTCGCGCTGGCACACGAAGCTTTGGTCCAGCAGTGGCCGCAGCTGCGTGAATGGCTGGCCGCCGCCCACGATTTCCGTGCCTGGCAAGAACAATTGCGCATCGCGCTCGGCCAGTGGCAGCTCGCGAGCCGCGACCCGAGCACACTGCTGCGCGGCAACCCGCTGACCACGGCCGAGGACTGGCTTGCCAAGCAGCCGACCGGTCTGACCGGCGAGGAACGCGACTTCATCGCGGCCAGCCGGAGTCATCAGCGCCGGGGCGTGCGGCGATGGCGGCTGGTGACCGCACTGATCGGGGTGCTGGCACTGGTCGCGACCACTTCGGCGGCGTTGGCGTTCAGCCAGAACAGCGAACTGAGCGGCCAGCTGCGGACGGCGGCCGCGGTCGCGCTGGCCCAGGAGTCACAGCGGCGCGGCGACTCGAACCCGTTGATGGCGTTGCAACTCGCGGAAGCGGCCTGGCGCCATGGCCCGAACCGGCCTGAGGCGTATTCGGCGCTGCTGCAGCAATACCTGAAGTACTCGTCGGTCGACGAGATCCGCTCGGGGCTGTGGTCCGGAGCGCTGGCCGACGTCGCCACCACCCCCGACGGCAAGACCGCGGTCACCGCCGAGGAAGACGGCAAGATCACCGCGTGGACGGATCTGCTCGGGCCGTCTCCGCAGCGCTGGTTCGTCGCGACCATGTCGGCGATGCAGTCGCTGGTGCTGAGCCCCGACGGCCGCTGGCTGGCCGTTTCGGACAACCGCGGCGGCATCACGCTCTGGGACCTCGTCCAGCACCGCGGCCCGCTCCCCCTGCGCACGCCCGCGTCGAACACCATCAACCTCAGCGAGCCGAGCAAGCTGCTGAGCGCGGTCTTTTCGGCTGACGGCAGCAGACTCGTCACCACGCAGCGGCGCACTGGCGCGCAGAAGACGGTCGACGTGTGGGACGTGCCGCAACGCCAGCCCGCGACGCCGGGATTCGTCGCGGACAGCGCGGTGGAGGACAGCACGGCGCTCTACGTCGAACCGGACGGCAAGAGCGCCTGGTTCGCCGAACGGCACACCGATCGATCGGCGCAGACGGTGCTGCGCGACCTGACCAGTGGTGCGGTGGTGCGCTCGTCGCCAGCCGACTTCATCACGCCGGACGGGGCCTTCACCCAGTGCCGCGACGGCCGTCTGTCCATTTTGGACCCATCGAGTGGCGCGGCCAGGTTCACCAAGACGGTGCCGGCGTGCCCGGACGCCGTGAGCGGGCTGACGGACCTGACCGGGCGCTACGCGGTGTTCGAGGACGGCTCGGCCAAGGATTCGTTCGGGCTGCTCGGGTTGATCGACCTGAACACCGGGCAGGCGTTCACGCTGCCGCGTCCCGCGATGCCGAAGCCGCGTCGTGACAACGACCTGACCAAGTTCAACACCGAGCCGGTGTTCGTGCTGCCCGCGCCCGGCGGGCCGTCGGTGTTCGGCATGAGCACCGACGCGCTGCTGCGGTTCCGCGCCCCGGACCCGATCGACGACCTGAGCCGCTACGCCCCGTCGACGTCACCGGGCACGACGGCGCTGAGCTGGGACGGGCGGCTGCTGGTCACGCTGACGAAGGACGAGGGGCTGCAGGCCTACGACCTGAAGAGCAAGACCCGGATCGCGTTCAAGACCGGCGACGCGCAGCTGGCGGCCGCCCCGAAGCTGACGTTCAGCTTCGACGGCGCCTGGCTGACCGCGGTCACCGCGAGCGGCGAGGTGCTCGCGCTGTCGACCACGAGCTACGTCGCGGAACGCACGATCAAGGTCCCGCTGACCTCGTCCGAGAATCCGGCCGCCCGCAACATCTCGGTCGTGCCGGCGTTCGCCGACGAGGTCTTCATCCTGCACGGCGCCGAGATCACCCGCTCGCAGCTGAGCACCGGCGGCGTGGTCGACGAGACCTCCGAGATCCGCAAAGACCTGCCACAGGCCCAGGACTTCGCGCGCGACGCGTCGGCGCAGCCCTGGTTCTCGAACCAGCTGCTGATCCTCATCGCGTCGATCGACGGCGTCGAGCTGTGGGACGCGAAGAGCGGCGCGCTCCGCCGGTCCTTCCAGCCCCGTCCCGGCAGCGCCGCCCCGGAGGTGGTGGTCGACACCGCCACCCCGCGCGTCGCGATCCACTACAAGTCCGACGGCCAGCTCGAACTCTGGGTCCCCGATCAGGAAACCGCCCGCGGCAGGCCGCTGCCGCTGCCCGGCGACCTGTCACTGGTCGCGTTCGCCCCCGACGGCAAGCTGATCTCCAGCTCGGCCGACGGCGGCGTGCAACTGTGGGACCTCGCCTCGGGCAGCGGCGTCGCGAACTTCCGCGTGCCGGGCGGACCCGGCGTCTGGCGGCTCAACGGCACCTCGCTGGTCGCCGCGACCCGCAACGGCCCGCTCTCGGTCACCATGAACCCGGCCGAGTGGATGGACCGCCTGTGCCGCATCAACAACCGCGCCTACACCCCAGAGGAACGCGACCTCCTGCCCGCCGGAACCGACCCCGACGCCCCCTGCTCCCCAGTCTCGTGAGCGCCTAGGTCGTGAGTGTTGCCAACGGTTCTAACCGTCGGGAACACTCACAACCCTTGAGCTGGGGAACCTTGGCTCATGAGTGCAGACACGAAGTGCTCGATCACATATAGCCACCAGGATTGACAAAATGGAACTTTACGGGAATCGAACCGTGATTACTGGCCCGATCGAGAATTACATTCAATGGTTCATTCCATACATCATTTGTGTGATACGAAAGCCTGATATTCCCATAATTACTCGGGTTATTTGAGCTACCCCAAACTACGTTCTCAGTGACCATCATCGTGTGGTCAAGGTGGCCGTCAATACCATTTTCCCAGTCCGCGAATACCACATCGCCCTCGCGCACAGGATACCCCGGCGTAAAGGGTCGAAACCTGTGCGCCCTGGCGCCGAAGTCAGCCAAGAATTGCGACACACTCCACGTCTTACTATGCACCGGCAAGATGTCGCGAATGTAGTATTGATACCAATTATTCGGGTCTTCATCATCTCCATGACCGATATCTTGCCAACCCCCTTCCCGCAAAGCCTGGGAAATAAAATTGGCACAGTCGTTGCCAAAACGTTCATAATACTGGTTGTATTCGAAGACATGCTCTCGCATATAACGCCAGGCTTTGACCCGATCGAAGTTGACAACCTCCCTGGCGCCAACCTCTGCGCCGTAGGTGTCACCCTCGGGATTACCGGTCTCGAAGGCAACCGGAAGCGGCGGTTCACTCTTGAGGTCGCGAGGCGACGGTGCACCCAACTTAAGAGCACCCACATAGGTGATGGGGTCTGGCATGGTGGACGGCATGTCGAGCGCATCACCGGTCAACTGCCAGGCTCCGCCGAAGCGCTGGAATGTGAAGACATGTCTGAGCCGATGACTGGTCGTGGAGGTTTCCGGCGACCCCGGATGCGTAAAGTACAGCTGAGTGAACTCGCGCAGCGACAAAACCGTCGCTTCACCATCGACCGCGACCCGCACCTCGTCGACTGCAACAGTGGCACGACTGAACTGAGTCCCGCCGCCGGACCAACTGAGCCGGTCACGGTCGAGCAAAGCGGCTTCCCGCGCCGTGCGACCGGCGAATTCACTCGTCATGCGAACACTGCTCAAAGCATGCGATGAGACAGCACTCGCCGCAACTGCATCAGCGTAGTGGTCGGTTAGCCTATCGGCTCGATCCTGCAAGTACTGCACCGCCAACTTGACTAGACCACTTTCGTCAGCGCCAGACGCAGCGAAGGCTTGCGGTGTTTGACATACTGGAATCGTCACGACCATGGCGATCGCAAGACTCCGCAATCTTCCGTTACCGGATCTGCGCACGATAAATCTCCCCATTCTTACAGCTTTCCTCACGACACCACAGTCACAAGTATTGGTCCAGACTCAACAAGAAATAGTCAAACGTCATATAATATGCGAATTAACGGCTTCCAATGTCTTGACGCTGGAATCCACATCCAAGGGAGGGTTCGCCGCTGCCGCGCCACCCTGCCAGAACGTCGACATGGGAGGCGTGATGTTGCCGGTACTGTAGAGCCGAAACGGAACACTGCGGTCAGACCGGAAGAACTCGACAAGTACGGTCGGCGCCGCCTTGCTCGGCCCAGTGATAACAACGGTGCCGCCCTGAGCATCGCGCGACTCACAGTTGGGCATCCATGGGGCACAGTCTGCGTTGCCGTACGTCACCGGCGGATCGATAAACTCGACACTGACCGCACCATAACGACCTTTCGCCGCCTCAACCAAGAAACCTGCCCTATAAGTAACGGACGATCCAGAGTCCTGCGTTGCCGACTCACCCGTATCCACCACCGACATTGAGTCCGGCAACGTCGCACGCACCAAATTCAGTAGCTTTATCGACCTCTGGTCACTGTGTCCCGCAATACCCACACGCACGGGCACTGACGGAGCAGTTGCATCCGTCGACCACGCTGGCGCTATCGACGAAGAGGCGGATGGCGACGAGCACGCGGCGAGCATCACAACCGCTCCACCTGTAGCCATCATTCGACGGTGACGCATAGATGCCCCCAGTCCTCACCCCGCCCAGAGATTATCGGAGATGCCCCCACCCCGGTTCGGCCAACAAGGTGATCTTCTGGCCACAATGACCAGTCCCGGCAGCGGACGGACTGTCAGGTAGTTTGCGCTCGACCGCCCATAAGACTCACGACCCGGAGGTGCAGACGACGCCTCGGCAGCCCATGGGGTCGCCTGAGGAGGTGTTGCCGCCGCCGTCGATCACCGTGCCGGGGGTGGCGTTGATGCCGAACTGGGCGTTGTTCTTGGTGTGGTTGTTCTTGATGACGATGGTGAACGGATACTCCTTGCTAATCTCGCCGACCAGCAGTCCGTCCTTGCCGTACTCCCCATCTGGCGGCCTGAACCCGTTGCCCACGAATTCGTTGCCGGAGATCTCCAGCGAACCGGGGCCCGGCAGCCAGCCGAAGTCGACCCTGATACCGGACGCGTACGAATTGAGGAACTGGTTCCCCGAGATCAGCCCTTGAGTACCTCCGGTGACGGAAAGTCCCTGCAATTTCGCGTTGCGGAAGATGTTTCCGGTGATCGTGGATCTCGAGGTGAGGATCATGGTCGTGACACCCTCGAAGGTGTTGCCGGTGAGCACGTTGTTGTCGGCGTGGGCGACGGTGAGTTGCTGGATCTTGCTGTTCGTCACCGTGCCGAGCTTGCAGCCCAGCGCGAATTCGTTCACGAAAATCGTGACCCGGTCGGCGGTGATCGTCGAGGTCGGCTCCAAGCATGCGAGGGTCATGATCTTCAGCAAGCCGCCCTGGAAGGAACAAGAGCTTTCGCCATCGCAGTAAGACTGCGCGCCCTGGGCCATGCTGCCGCTCAGGTTCGATTCGGTGACGGTGACCGTGGTTCCCTTGTCGAAGCGGAACATGTTCATCGCGTCCAGCGACGAGCTGCGGACCTGGAGGTTCTTCGCGCCTTCCGAAGCGAGCGCGAAATGGCCTTCGTTCTCCTGCTTCAGACCGGCGGCGCTGACGTGGTCGATGACCACGTCCGAGGCGCCGTTGATCACGATGCCGTCCGTGAACTGCTGGACCGAGCCGTTGCGGATCGTCACGTTCTTGCCACCGGTGACGAGAATGCCCTTGCGCACGGCCGAGGTGTTGTCCGTGGACAGGGTGTGCCCGGCGAGATCGAGCGTGACGTTGCTCGCCGCGATCGTCAGGCCGACGGTGCCCGTGCAGACCAAGTCCTTGGTGAGCACCGAATTCTTGGTGATCGTGTCACCGCAGGCGACCTCGTGCGGCGCGGGCAGCACGGTGAACTGGCGTGACTGCTCCACATGCGTCGAGCCGCCGTTCACCGTCAGCTTCACCGTGTACGTGCCTTCGGCGACGAACACGTGCGAGAACTCCGGCGCCGTCGCGGTCGCGACTTCGCCCGCGGGACCCGTGACCGACCAGGCCACGCCCGTGTACCTGCCGCCTGCCAGCTCGGCGCTGAACTTCGTCGACTGGCCTGCCAAGGGCGTTTCAGGGGTGACGTTGAGCTTGACGATGCGGGGTGGCGCGTCCGGGGAGTCGATGACGACCTGGGCGGCCGCGCGGGCCGTCTGGCCCGACGCCAGTTGCGCGGAGACGCTCACCGGGAAGGTGCCAGGTGCGCCCCAGCGGTGGCGGACCGTCGTGCCCGTGGCCACCGTGCCGTCGCCGAAGGTCCACTGGCCCGACGTCACACCCGACGCGCCCGCGCCGGTCGCGGTGAGCTGGAACTCGTCGCCGACCAGGCCGTGGTCGCGGGGGGTGATGTCGATGGACAACGGGGTCGTGTCGCCGGGGTTCGGCTGGCCGCCGATGGGCGGGACCGGGCCGATGCCGGGGTCGCCGCCCGTGCCGGGCACCGGGGTGACACCCTCTTCCGGCTTGGCCGGGTTGTACTTCGAGATCGGGCGGACGCCGCCCTCGCCGCTGAGGATGCCTGCCTGGTCGCTCAGCGGGTCGTTGTAGAAGACCATGCCGTCACGGCTGAGCAGCTCGAAACGGACCGGCCGGTCGAACAGCTGGCGCTCGGCGAGCAGGCGGCGCTGTGCGAGGTCGACGATGAACGCTTTGCCGGTCGCGTAGTCCGGCACCACCACGCGGTTGCCGATCTCGACCGCGCGGCCGAAATCGCCGGGACCGGACAGCGGGATGGGCGCGCAGGCGCCCGCGTCGAAACCGCAGGTCAGGAGCTGGCCGCGGGCGCTGTCCGAGATCAGGACCCTGGCCTCGCCGGACGAGCCGCTCACCGCGACCGTCTCGCCGGGCGCCAGGTCGACCGGGATCGACTTGGCGACTTTTCCGTCGGTGTCGAGCAGTTCGGCCGTACGGCGGGCCGTGTCGACTATCGCGGGGCGGCCCGAGGTCAGCGCGAGGTGCGCGCTGCCGGGGGTGTGCGCCTGCGGGCGCGAGTGCCGGGAGTCGCCGTCGTGCCAGACCAGGTCGCCAGTCTGCTCGTCGAGTACCCAGAGCCTGCCTTCGGCGTCCATCGCGGGCTCGTCTGGGGCGGCGCGCACGTTCAGCTGGAGGCCGCCTTGCGGCTGCAACGTCTTCGGGTCGGACTTCGTGAGCAGCCCCGAAGCGGTGTCGAGCGCGTAGACGCCGTCGGGGGTGGGGAACACCGACAGCGTGGCGCCCGCCCCCGCGGTCGTCGGGACCGGCTGCGAACGCTCACGCGTCGCGCCGTCGACCCTGACCAGCGAGTCGCGGGTGCGGTTGAGCACGTACCCGGTCATCCCGTCCTGCACCGCGGTGAGGACGCTGCCCGGCTGGTCGATCTGGACCTGCGCGGCCACCTCGGCCGCTGTGCCGTCCAGCAGGGTCAGCTGCCCGACGGCGCCGGAGGCCACCCACGCGGCGCCCGAGTGCAGGCGGACCTGGGGAGCGATGTTGCGGGTGTCGGCCTGGACCACCAGCCCGGCCACCAGTGTGACGGCACCCACGATCCCGGCAGCCGTTCTCAGCTTGCGTGGCAGCACACGACGCAGCGAAAGCTTCACGTGATCACCTGATTCCCCATCATTTGAGCGAGCCCCGTCGCTGTCTGTTCCCCCGCAGGAGCGGCCGGGGATCGAGCCTCGCCCGCATCCATAGTAAGGACTGACTCCGCGGATACAGCTGGGTTCGCAACTGTGATTCCAGTTGCCATGCCTCGGCGACGGCGGCGTCGTCCGGCTCACGGGGCGCGTAGACGGCGGCTGTGGCCAGCGGCGCCAGCCCGACCACCGCGCCGGCGGCGACCCCGAGCGCGGCCACCGCGCGATCGGCCGTCTCCCGCGCGGTCAGCGACACCGGCACCGGCACGCCCCGCTCGATCAGCCGGTCGATGGCCTCCTGCCAGGCGCCGAGCACCTTCCCTGCGTTGGTCGGCGCGTTCCGCCTGCGCCAGCGCCGCCTCACTTTCTCGGCGACGATCAGCATCAGCGCGAGCACGGTCAGTGCCGCCAGCGCGGCGGCGACCAGCCCGGCGCCGCGTGCGAAGGCATTGCCGGCGCCGCCGGTCGGCGACGCGGCGATGTCCGGTGACGGCGCGACGACCGGCGGCTTGCCCAGCGGCGGGTTCGGCGGCTGCTGGCCGGTCACCGGCAGCTCGGGCCGCTGCTTCCCGTCGCCCGCGCTGCCGCTGATGTCGGTCGGTTCGAAGGACACCCAGCCGTAGCCGTCGAAGTGCACCTCGGCCCAGGCGTGCACGTCGTGGCTGGTCACCGTGTACCCGGCCGTCGACGGCCCGTCGAGGCGGTACCCGGCGGCGACCCTCGCCGGGAAACCGGCGGCGCGGGCGAGCACGGCGAACGCGGAGGCGCGTTGTTCCGCGAAACCGCCGCTGGTGGGCCCGCCGGTGAGCAGTTTGAGCAACGCGCCGTACGAGTGGCCCGGCTGGGCGTCGACGTCGTAGGGCAGGTCGCGCAGGTAGCTCTCGATCTCGGCGAGCTTGCCGTAGGACGTCGGCTGGGTCGCCGTGAGCTGGTTGGCGAGCGCGGGGAACAGCGGCGGCAGATCGCCGGGCAGCCCGAGGTAGCGCTGGTACTCGGGTCCCCTGCTCGGCGACGCGGTCACCAGGCCGTTGTCACGCACCGGGAGCTTGCCGGTGACGTCGTAGGTGACACCGCGCAGTGGCATCGCGGTCGCCAGCACGCCTGAGGCGGTCGAGAAACCGACCGGGTTCTGGGCGTCCTGTGCCAGGCCGAGCTTGGCCGGCCAGCCGGGCACAGGCAGGAACGGTCCCGGCAGGGAGTCGACCGTGATGTGCGCGCTGACCTCGTCCGACCTGGTCTGCGCCGGGTCTGCGGCGAGTTGCTTGCCCGCGACCAGGAAACGGTCGGTGGACGTCCACAGCACGCCGTCGAAGGCGTCGAGCGCGGCGACCCTGATCCGGTCGAGGCGTGGACCCGAGGTCTGCCGCACGGTGAACAGCTTGCGTGCCGGTTCCTCGCGGAGCTGCCCCTTGAGCTTGGCCAGCGGGGTGATGGAATCGGCGATCCTGACCGGGGCCGGGCGCAGGTCGCGCGGGTCGAAGCGGTCCGCGCCGGTGGCCAGCGGTGACGACTGTCCACTGAGGACGGCCAGCGCCGCGATCGCCGCGATGGCCGGCAATCCGAACGCGAGCCTGCTTGTCATGGCCTGCTTGTGGCCGGAGGTGGCGACACCGGTCCAGTCCGCGCGCAGCAGCGTCAGCAGCAGCACGGCCGCCAGCAGCAGCACCGTGGGCAGCAGCTGGAAACCGGGTTGTTTCCCCGCGAGGACGAGCGCGGCGGCGAAGGCGATGACCGGCGGCGCGCTCGGCGCGAGCACCACGCGGGTGCGCAGCGCGAGCGAGGTCGCGATGAACGCGGCGAGCCAGGTGAGCAGCACCGGCGTGCCGAGCAGCTCGCCGCGGACGTCGGCGGGCGGCGCGACGGTGAGCAGCCTGGCCCAGCCGCCGAACACGCCCTGCAGCAGGGCGGTCGCGGTGCCGCGGGTCGGGAGTCCACTTTGGAGTGTGCTGCCGAACACCCCGTACACGGCCAGCAGCACGAAGCTGCCCGCCGCGGCCACCGCGGTCCAGCCGGCGCGCCAGTGCAGGAGCGCGGCCGTCGCGGCGACCACCACGCCGACCAGCGTCGCCGCGCCGATCGGGGCCAGGTAGCCGGCGGTGGCGAAGAGCCTGCCGTAGACCAGGCCGCCCGCGAAGGTCGCGGCGGCGCACAGGAACACCTCGATGAGCCGCCGGTTCATAGCGGGATCAGCTGGTTCCACTTGGCCGCGAAGTCGGCGCTGGTGCGCGCGTCGATCGCGAGCACGCCGCGCGCGGCGGTCAGCTCGCCGGGCTCGCCGAGCTGGATGAGGTTGACGGTCAGGAACCAGCGCCGCAACGCGGTGAGCGCGTCCAGGTGCGCCGCGTCGGCCCGGCCGGTGACCACGCTGAGCGCGACGCCCTCGTCGGCGCTGACCAGGTCGGTCACCAGATCGGTGAGCGCGAGCAGGCCGCGGTCGCCGCCGGTCCGCTCGATGCAGGCGAGCCGGTCGAGCGCGCCGGTCACGCCGTCGTCGAGCCCCTCGGTGATCGGGTGCCCGGTGGTGCGCAGGTCGAGCGTGTAGCCCGCCTCGCCCGCCGCCTCGCACAGCGACGCCGCCACCCGGACGGCGTCCTCGAACGACTCGTCGGTGTAAGGCCCCTCGCTGGTGTCGAGCACGACCACGTGGCGTGGCTCGTCGGGGATGACGTTGCGCCGCACCATGAGCGTGCCGGTGCGGGCCGACGACGCCCAGTGGATGGCGCGCCAGTCGTCGTCCGGCTGGTAGTCGCGCAGGCTGTGGAACGAGACGCCGCCCTGCGGCGAGTTGCTCGACGTCGGGCCTTCGACGTCACGCGGGCCGCCCAGCGGCAGCGGGGCGACGACGTGCGACCTCGGGTGCACGACGAGCGCCGTCGCCGGGCCCCGGCCGCGGCTCAGGTGCAGCAGCCGCAACGGATCCGCGTGCCCGACGCGCAACGGCGGGATCTCGTGACGGCCCCGGCGCGCGGTCGGGACCGGATACCTGGTCTCGAAGGAAGCACCGCCCGCCAGGCTCGGCAGCGGCACCGAAACCCTGGTGCCCGCGACGTTTTCCGTGACCAGCAAGGGAAGGCTGCGGCGATGGGCGACGTTGGTCACCTTCAGCACGGCGAACGCCGGGTCACCCTCGCGCACCCGCGACGGGCTGATCTGGCGCCCGGTGTCGAGCCTCGGCCTGGCCAGCATCCATCCCGCGGCCAGCAGCAGCGCCGCGAACCCGGCCGCGCCGAGCACGACCAGCTCCGGATAGCCGGCCGCCGTGCCCGCCGCCGTCAGCACCACGGCCGCTCCGGCGACCGCGCCCCCAGTCTTCGTGATCACCCCGCGCTCACCGGCGTTCCGGGGCACGGGGAACCGGCGTGCCGTCGAGAATCTCCTCCACGATGGACTTCGCGGTGCGCTTGGCGATCCGCGCCTCGGAGGTCAGCAGCAGCCGGTGGCTCAGCACCGGCACCGCGACGGCCTTCACGTCGTCGTCGGTGACGTACTCGCGGCCCATCGACGCGGCGTAGGACTGCGCGGCCGTGGCCAGCGCGATGCTGCCGCGCGGGCTGGCGCCGAGCTGGATGTCCGGGTGCTCGCGGGTCGCGCGGGTGATCAGCGCGACGTAGTCCTGCAGCTGCGCGGAGACGTGCAGCAGCCGCACGGTCTTGATCATCGTGCGCAGCTCGTCCAGGTCCAGCACCGGGTCCAGCTGCTCCGGCCGCCGCCTGGCGATGCCGTCGGCGATGATGCTGACCTCCTCGGCCACCTCGTCCGGGTAGCCGATGGCGATGCGCATCAGGAAGCGGTCGAGCTGGGCCTCGGGCAGCACGTAGGTGCCCTGGTGCTCGACCGGGTTCTGCGTCGCGATGCAGAGGAACGGCTCCGGCACCGGGCGCGGCTCGCCGTCGACGGTGACCTGGTGCTCGGCCATCACCTCGAGCAGCGCCGACTGCGTCTTCGGCGAAGCGCGGTTGATCTCGTCACCGAGCAGGATGTTCGCGAAAACCGGCCCCTGCCGGAACTCGAATCCGCCCCTGGCCTGGTCGTAGATCTGCACCCCGGTCACATCGGCCGGTAGCAGGTCGGGGGTGAACTGGACCCGCTTGACCGTCGCGCCCGCGATGGACCGGGCGATCGCCTTCGCCAGGGAGGTCTTGGCCACCCCCGGCACGTCTTCGATCAGCAAGTGACCCTCGGCGAAGAGGCAGACGAGAGCGAGCCGGACCACGTCCGACTTGCCGCGGATGAAGGTTTCGACGTTCGCGGCCAGCGCGTGGAAGTGCTTTTGGAACATGGCCGTGTCGGGCGCTGAGTCGGGCAAGTGCGTCCCTCCAGAACTCCGCCGCCGCTGCGTCTTGCAGACCGGCCGGCGCCAAGGATTCTGGATCGTAGCGTCTCACTCACTGCGACAGCGGTGGGTGAGATCACGGACATGATCATCAGTTTCACCCGGCTATCGGGCGATCACCAGGCGTCGCCCGTCTCCTCCGGCCGCGGGCGACGGGAGACCCGTCCCTCGCCGAAAGGAAAACCCCATTCGCGGATATCGTTCCCGGCTGATATCCACATTACCCCTGGGGCGGGCCGGGGATCTGGGGTCCGCCGGCCCGCCGTGGGGTTTTCCGTTCGTATAGGGCCTCCAGTGAAAAGGGCTTACATCCCCAGGCGGCAGGCTGGGGGCTTGCCGCTGCTGCCTTTTGTAGCGTTCGTGCGTTGTCCGATGTCACTCGCTGGACAGCGGACATCAACTTCCGGACAATCGGCGCCGGGGGAAGGGGAACCGTGCCGAGAACGGAACAGCCGCTGGTGCCGGACGGCACCAAGCTCACCGAATTCGCCGCTGAGCTGCGGAAACTTCGTGAACAAGCCGGCCGCCCGCCGTATCGCGAGCTGGCCAGGCTGGCGCACTACTCGTCGACGACGTTGTCCGACGCGGCCGCGGGCCGCAAACTGCCGAGCCTCGACGTGACGCTCGCCTTCGTGCGTGCCTGCGAAGGGGACGAGGACGAATGGACCGAACGGTGGAATGCGGTCACCGCGGAGGTGAACGCCCGTTCCGAGCCCGAACGGATCGAAACCGGGCTACCGCCCTATGCCGGTTTGGCGCCATTCGGGCCGGATGATTCCGGACGGTTCTTCGGGCGCGAACGCGTGATCGAGCAGGTGCTGTCCCGGCTGGCGCAAAAACGTTTCATCGGTGTTTTCGGCGCGTCCGGCGCCGGCAAGTCGTCGGTGCTGCGGGCGGGTGTGGCGCCGAGGCTCGAGTCCGGCCGGGTACTCGTGGTGACGCCCGGCTCGCTCCCCGCCGGCGGGCTGACCGAACTCGTCGACCGGGCGCGGCCCGAGGTCGTCGTGGTCGACCAGTTCGAGGAGATCTTCACCGTCCGTCAGGACGAGCGCGAGTTCATCGCGGAGCTGCTCGGCCTCTCGCGGGAACGCTGCCGGGTCGTCGTCGGGGTGCGCGCCGACTTCTTCGCGCACTGCAGCGCGCACGCCGACCTGGTCGAGGCGTTGCGGGACGCGCAGGTCACCGTCGGCCCGATGACCGCGGCCGAGCTGCGCGCGGCCATCACCCGCCCGGCGATCGACGCGGGCTGTGTCGTCGAAGGCGCGCTGGTGACCCACCTGGTGATGAACGCGCACGGCCGCGCCGGCGTGCTGCCGCTGCTCTCGCACGTGCTGCTCGAAACCTGGCGCCGCCGTCACGGGAAGACGCTGACGCTGGCGGCCTTCCACTCGGCAGGCGGCATCGACGGCGCGCTGGCCAAGACGGCCGAGTCGCTGTTCACCACCTTCGACTCCGGTCAGCGCGAAGCCACGAAACACCTGTTCCGGCGCCTGATCGCGCCGGGTGAAGGCACCGAGGACACCAAACGCCGCGTGCCACGTCACGAGCTGCCGCCCGGCATGGACGTGCTCGGGCCGCTCGCCGAAGCCAGGCTCGTCACGGTCGACGGCGACGGTGTCGAGATCACCCACGAGGCCCTCATCCGGGCCTGGCCGCGCCTGCGCGACTGGCTCGCCGAGGACCGCGACGGCCTGCGCCTGCACCGCAGGCTCAGCCTCGCGGCCGCGGACTGGGAGTCGCTCGACCGCGACGACGGCGCCCTGTACCGAGGCGCGATCCTCGAACTCGCCCGCGGCCTCTCCACGGACGTCCTCGCGCCGCGCGAGCGCGAGTTCCTCGACGCCAGCCTGGCCGCGGAGGCGTCCGAACGCGCTTCGGCGGAACGCGGCACGCGACGGCGCCGTCAGCTCATCGCGGTGCTGACCGTCCTTTTGGTACTGACGGCAGGCACGACCTTCTATGCCGTGCGCGCGGAAAACGAGATCAGCGGCCAGCGCAACGTCGCGCTCGCGGAGAAGGTCGCCGCCAACGCCGTCGCGCTCCGCCAGACCAGCCCCGCGCTGGCCGCCCAGCTCAGCGTGGCGGCGTACCGGCTGTCGCCGACGCGCGAGACCCGCGACGGCCTGCTCGCCACGATGGCCGTTCCGCTGGAGGGCCACACCCAGGTCGTCAGCTCGGTCGCGTTCAGCCCGGACGGCAGGCTGCTCGCGACGGGCAGTTTCGACCACAACGCCGCGCTGTGGGACATCTCCGACAGCGAGCATCCGCGCAAGCTCTCCGGCCTCACCGGGCACGCCGATCTCGTCACGACGGTCGCCTTCAGCCCGGACGGGCGGTCGCTGGCGACCGCGGGCCGGGACAACACGGTCCGGCTGTGGAACGTGACCGACCCGCGCACCCCGTCGCTGGTGAACGTCTACAAAGGACACGCTGACACCGTCTACATGGTGAAGTTCAGCCCGGACGGCCGATTCCTCGCGACCGGCAGCTACGACCGCACCGCGCGGCTGTGGGCCGTCGACGATCCGGCGCGCTCGGTGGTGCTGACCGGGCACACGCTGAGCGTCAAGCCCGTCGCGTTCAGCCCGGACGGCCACGTGCTGGCCACCGGCAGCGACGACCGCACGGTCCGGCTGTGGGACGTGAGCGACCCGCTGCGGCCTGTGCAGTTGACCGTCCTCAGAGGACATACGGATCTGGTGGCGTCACTGGTGTTCAGCCCGGACGGCCGCACGCTGGCCACCGGCGCGAACGACCACACGGCGCGGCTGTGGGACGTGCGCGACCCACGGGCGCCGTTGGAGCTGGCGACCTTGACCGGGCATACCGACATCGTGTCGTCGGTGGCCTTCAGCAAGGACGGGCGGTCGCTGTCGACAGCCAGTTTCGACCACACAGCGCGGATTTGGGACGTGAGCGACCTTCGCCACCCGGCCGAGCGGACGACGCTCACGGGGCACGCGGGCGCGGTCAACTCGACGGCGTTCAGCCCGGACGGCCGCCTGGTGGCGACCGCCAGCGACGATCACACGGCCCAGCTGTGGGACACCGACCTGGCGCGAGTCGAGGCGAAGGCCTGCGCCACCCCGCCGATCAGCCGTCCGGACTGGGAACACCACCTGCCGGGCCTCAGCTACGACCCACCCTGCGACTAGGGGTCGTGAGCGTTGCGGGCGGTTCTATTGGGCGGAGGGGCAAAGGTGTCATGTCGTGGTGGGTGACCTTGGCCTGCTTCAGCCCTGGCCGCGACAGAGTGACTGTGGAGGGTTTGCGGTGACGGTTGCGGGCGAGTGGTAACTCTGCTCCGTTAGATGCAGCAGAGTTACCACTCGCGGAGCCCCCCCGGTTACCAGGGGGGCCCCCCCGGCGTTCGAA
>NZ_JBHWEB010000156.1:0-19679 GCF_042734395.1 Amycolatopsis sp. NPDC059657
CGGGTGTGCTCCGGTGGGTACAGTTACATCCGCCCCGGGCGCAGGCGGCTGCCGGGGGACTGCCCCGCCCAGTCGAGCCGGGCGGCCGCGGCCGCCCGGCTGAACACGGGGTCCATCAGGACACGGCGGACGTCGGCGTACCGGGTCGCCAGGTACGCGGTGCCGCCGGAGGCGATGGGCACCAGTGGCACCGGGTCCTCCCGGCGCATCCTGGCCAGCTCCGGATGGTCGCCGACGCCTTGCCACTCCGTGAACGGGAACATCATCCGAACCAGCGCTCCAGCGCGGTCTCCAGCGGACCGGAGCCCGCGACCCAGGCGACGTGCCCGTCGGGGCGCACCAGCACACCCTCCACTTCGGACAGTGCGCTGCCCGGCTCCACCTTGGCCGCCACGACGTCCACCCCGGCGGCTGTCCATGGCTCGCCGGAGAGATTCAGCAGCAGGCCGCGGCCCGAGCGCAGCAGCGACGTGGTGTCCGTCGCCCCCGAATCCGTGGTCAGCACCGAGAACGGCAGCCGCGCGCCGACCAGCGGGTGCGCGTCTTCGCCGTAGCGGACGTCGAGGCCCGCGATCGCGGCGGCGAGATGGTCGCGGACCGGGTCGTGCTTGATCAGTTCGCGGAACACCTCGCGCAGCGGGTCGACCGAGGCGTCGCCGAGCAGCAGCTGGGCCTGCGCCTGGATGTTCGTCTTGACGCGGACGCCGACCGGGTGACGCTCGGCGTGGTAGCTGTCGAGCAGCCCGGCGGGCGCCGAGCCGCGGACCTCGGCGGCGAGTTTCCAGCCTAGGTTGAACGCGTCCTGCAGGCCCAGGTTGATCGCCTGCCCGCCGATCGGCATCAGATGATGCGCGGCGTCGCCCGCCAGCAGCGCCCGGTCACGCCGGTACTCCGTCACCTGGCGCGCGGTGTTGCCGAACGCGTCGACCCACACCGGCTCGCCGGCGCTGACGTCTTCGCCGGTGACGCGCTGGTAGGCCGCGACGACCTCGGCGAACGTCGGCGGGCCCTGCCGCCTCTGCGGTGGGCGGCCGAACTCGTGCACCACGAGCCGGATGAGCCCGCCGTCGATCGGCAACGCGATCGCGAGACCAGCCGGATAACGCTGGAAGAACCGGAACGGCACCTCGATGCCGCGTACGTCCGCGCGCAGCAGCTCCAGCCCGGCGTCCACCCCGGGGAAGTCGAACCCGGCCAGCTCGCGGACGCTACTTTGCTCGCCGTCGCAGCCGACGGCGTACCGAGCCGTCAGCGAGCCGTTGATCACCACCTCGGACCCGGTCTGGTCGAGCGAGGTCACCTCGTAACCCCGGCGGATCTCCGCGCCGAGTTCCGTCGCCCATGCCGTGAGCATGGCTTCCACGCGTGCCTGTGCGATCTTCATTCGTCCGGGATGGGCGGTCGGCAGCTGGCCGAGGTCGAGGTCGAGCCCGCCGAAGTGCCCGTGGTCGTCCCGGTCGACCGCGCCGAGATGCTCCAGCCTGCCGCGCTGATCGAAGATCTCGACGGACCTGGCGTGGATCGCGCCTGCCCGTGATTGAGCGGTCGGCTCGGTCAGCCGCTCCAGCACGATGACCTCGGCGCCGCCCAGTCGCAGCTCGGCGGCCAGCAGCAGACCGGTCGGCCCGGCGCCCACCACGATCACATCGGTGTCAGGCAAGGACTTCCTCCTGGCTCTCGGCATACGCCTTCGCGTGGCGCAGGGTGGCGAGGCTATTGGCACTCAGCGCGGCGCGCACCTGGTCGAGCGTGGCCGGGTCGTGCACGGACACCGAGTGCTCAGACGTGACCAGCACGCCGTCCTCGTCCTCGCGAATCTGCCACTGTCCGCTGTGGAGGGACAGCAACGCGGGCAGCAGCGTCTGCTTGTAGACGATCAGCTTGGGGAAGGTGACCCGCACGGACGAGGTCGTGTGCACCGAGCCGTTCGGCGCGCGAGTGTCCATTTCGAGCAGTTGCAGCCCTGGGATGTCCTCGATCAGCGTGACCCGGTCGACATGCGGCAGCCGCTCCGGCCACCGGTCGGCCTCGTTGATGAACGCGTAGACATCCGAGGCTGATCCCTTGATGTGCACGGTGTCCGCAAACGTGTGCACCGGCGCGGCCGCGCCCTCGGCGAAGGTCTTCAACGCCGCGAGTTCCTTGCGGCTGTTGCGATCCACGGCCGCGTCGATCCAGGCCATCCCGGACGGATCGATCGCCTCGTAGTCGTGCAGCAGACGCACCCGCGAGCTGCCTGCCGACAACGGCTCGATCACCCACGCGCCGCCCATCGACGCGATCGGCGCGCGCGGGACCTCCTGCCGGAACTCGACGCGCAGCGCCTCGGGATCGAGCACGCGCCGGGATGTCCACGTCCTGGGCGAGCCGTTGGCCGTCGCCCACAGCCGGATGCGCTCGACGCTGCCTGACCGCTCCAGCACCGAGGCGTGCACGGTCGGCTCGAAGACCGTCGGCCACCGCGTGACATCGGCGAGGAACTCGTAGATGTTCACGGCCGCCGCGGCAACGGTGATCTCGTGTTCGACGTTCATCGTTCTCCTTCAGAAGTTGCCGAGGCCGCCGCAGACGTTCAGTGCCTGCGCGGTGATCGAGCCAGCGGTGTCCGAGACGAGATAACCGACCAGGCCGGCGACCTCCTCCGGCGTGCTGTACCGGCCGAGCGGGATCTTGGCCTGGAACCGGTCGAGCACCTCGTCCTCGCCGATGTCCCACGCGGCCGCGTAGCCGTGGCGCACCCGCTGCGCCATCGGCGTTTCGACGTAGCCGGGGCACACCGCGTTGACCGTGATCCCGCTCTTGCCCAGCTCGTTGCCCAGCGACTTCGTGAACCCGACCACCGCGTGCTTCGACGCCGAGTACGGCGCGCCCAGCACCACACCCTGTTTGCCGGCGGTCGACGCGATGTTCACGATCCGGCCCCACGGCCGGTGCCGCAGCCCGCCGGTGTTCAGCACCGCGCGGGTCATCCGGAACACCCCGTGCAGATTGGTGTCGATCACGTCGAACCACAGCTCGTCGACCAGATCGGCGGTGACCCCGCCGCCGCTGCGGCCCGCGTTGTTGACCAGGATGTCCACCGGCCCGTACCGGTCGACCGCCGTCTGGACGAACGCCTGGACGTCCGTCTCGGAGCGGACGTCGCATTCGGTGCCGTCGACTTCGAAGCCGTCCGCGCGCAGCTGCTTGACGGTCTGCGAGACGTCGTTGCGCGCGCAGAGGAAAACCTGATGCCCGGATTCGGCGAGCTGCTTGGCGACGGCGAGGCCGATCCCGCTGGTGGCGCCGGTGACGAGTGCGGTCCTAGCCATGGTTGATCAGCTCCAGCAGCGCGCGCGGGGTGCGGGCGGTCGCGGTCGCGTCGTCGTCGAGTTCGACACCGTGGTCGCGCGAGAGCCGTCCGGTGGCCTCGATCAGCGCGACCGAGTCGTACCCGAGGTCGGCGAACTCGGCGTCGATCAGCTCACCGCTGACCGGCTCCGGCGAACCGGCGCAGTCCGTCAGTATCAGCAGCAGCTCGTCCAAGGTGAGCACTGTTCAATCCTTTCGTCGCAGCAGGATCGCCGAGTTGAAACCGCCTTGTCCGCGCGCGAGCACCAGCGCGGTGCGCAGGTGCGCGGGCCTCGGGACGGTGACCAGGTCCAGGTCGTAGGCGTTGGTGACATTGGTGGTCGGCGGGATGACGCCGTCGCGGATGGCCAGCAACGCCGACGCCACGTCCAGCGCGCCGCCACCCGCGTAGAGCCGCCCGGTCATCGTCTTGGGCGCGGTCACCGGCACCTTGCCGAGCACGCCCGTGATCGCTTCGGCCTCTGCGAGGTCCAGCTCGGGCACGGCGGCCGCGTCGGCGAACACCACGTCCACTGTGGACTCCCCGGCGTCCGCGAGAGCCAGCTCGATCACCCGGCGATAGGCGTCCGGACCGAACGTGGCCGCGTACCCGGCGATCTCGCCGTACCCACGCTCACCGGCCGTTTCTTCGTTCTCCAGCACCAGGATCGCCCCGCCCTCGCCGGGCACGTGACCGGCCGCGCCGGTGTCGAACGGCAGGTACGCGCGTTCCGGATCCGCCGACGTGCTCACCCGGCCGCTCGCCAGCAGCGAGACCCAGCCCCACGGGCAGAGCGCGCCGTCGACCGCGCCGGAGACCACGAACGGCGTGCCCGCGCGGATCTGCCTGCGCGCGTGGCCGAGCGCGTCGAGCCCGCCGGCCTGGTCCGAGACGAGCACGCTCGACGGCCCGCGCAGCCCGTTGCGGATCGAGATCTGCCCGGAGTTCACCGCGTAGAACCAGGCGAACGACTGGTACGCGCTCACGTGCTTGGGTCCCTTGCTCCACAGGTTGCCCAGTTCACGCTGCCCGAATTCGAAGCCGCCGCCGGTGCTCGCGGTGACCACCCCGCCGCCGCCGGTCTCCTCGATCCCGGCGTCCTCCAACGCCCACGCCGCGCTCGCGAGCGACAACCTGGTCATCGGATCGGTCTGGGGGAGCAGCCTGCCCGGCAGGTGCTCGGCCGCGTCGAACCCGGTCACCTCGCCCGCGAGTGTCGCCGCGTACCGCGACGGATCGAACCGGGTGAGCCGCCCGATCCCGCCACGGCCGGCGAGTGTCGCCGCCCAGTAGTCCTCGACCCCAAGACCGTTGGGCGCCGCGACGGAAATCCCGGTCACCAGTGTCTTCACGCGACACCCGCCAGGACCATCGCGGACTGGAACCCGCCGAACCCGCTGCCGACGGTCAACGCCGTGCCCACCCGCTGCTCGCGTGCGGTCAGCGGCACGTAGTCCAGGTCGCAGCGCGGATCGGGCTCGTGCAGGTTCGCGGTCGGCGGCAGGACGCCGTAGCGCATCGCGAGCAGGCAGGCCGCGATCTCGATCGACCCGATCGCGCCGAGCGAATGCCCGACCATCGACTTGATCCCGCTCATCGGTGTCCGGTACGCGTGCTCGCCGAGCGCCAGCTTGACCGCCGCGGTCTCGTGCACGTCGTTCTGCTGCGTGCCCGAACCGTGCGCGTTGACATAGTCCACATCGGACGGATTCAGCTTCGACTGATCGAGCGCCAGCCCGATGGCCGCGGCCATCTCGGTGCCGTCCGGCCGCAGCCCGGTCATGTGGAACGCGTTGCTACGGCTGGCATAGCCGGTGATCTCGCCGTAGCAGTCGGCCATCCGGCGGCGCGCGTGTCCGGCTTCTTCGAGGATGAACACCGCCGCGCCCTCACCGAGCACGAAGCCGTTGCGCGAGCGGTCGAACGGTCGTGACGCCTGCTCGGGCTCGTCGTTGTGCGGGGTCGTCGCCTTGATCGCGTCGAAGCAGGCCACGGTGATCGGCGAGATCGGCGCGTCGGACGCGCCGGCGATCATCACGTCGGCCGAGCCCTCGCGGATCAGCTGCCAGGCGTGCCCGACCGAGTCGATCCCCGACGTGCAACCCGTGGACACCACCGCGGCCGGTCCCTGCGCGCCCAGCGCCGTCGCGACCTCCGCGGCCGCCGAACTCGGCGCGAACGCCCCGTAGAGGTGACGCATCGCGTAGTCGGGATCGACCAGCCACTGCTTGCCGTCGTCGCTGACCACCCGGTATTCGGCGTCCAGCGTCATCGTCGCACCGACCGCGGTGCCGAGCGCCACGCCGGTCCGCTCGGGTTCCACAGTGGACAATCCGCTGTCGGCCAGCGCTTCACGGGCGGCGACCACGGCGAACTGCGTCATCCGGTCCATCCGCCGCAGGTCCTGCGCCCCGAGCCCGTGCGCGCGCGGGTCGAAGTCGATCTCGGCCGCGACCTGCGAGCGGAACGGCGACGGGTCGAACGCCGAGATCCGGCGGGTGGCGGTCCTGCCGTCGGTGAGCAGTGTCCAGAACGGTTTGACGCCGACGCCGCCCGGCGCGAGCACGCCCATCCCGGTCACCACGACCTGCCGGGTCACGGTGCCTCCCACTGATAGAAGGAGGTGGCCAGCGCGTCGGCGGGCGAGCGCCAGGTCTCCGGGTCGAACGGCGAGATGTGCGGCTTCAGGTCGGCGCTCACAGCCACGAACAGTGGATGCGTGCGTGCCTGTTCGATCGACTGCGGCCCGTCGCCGTCGAAGTCCTGCAGATGGAAGTACAAGCCCTGATACGAGAAGAGCTCTCGTCGCTTGGTGCCCATGATGCCGGGCATCTCGCTGCGGTCGAACTCCTCGAAGATGCCGGCGACGTCCTCGCCGGAGCCGGGCGCCATCCGCGCCACGATCAGTGTCCTCATCGCGGTTCTCCAAACCAACGTCGCAGTGCGGCGGTCAGGTCTTCGTCGCCTGCCCAGGCCACGTGCCCGTCCGGACGGACGAGCAGTGCTTCGGTCTTGGCCGGCACGTTCTGGGCGGACGCGGTGACAACGTTGACCCGATCGCGCCAAGGCGCCGCGGCCAGGCGCAGTTCGGCGTCGTCCGAGAGATCGAGCAGCAGGCCGCGCGCCGGGTGCAGCAACTCGGTCGTGTTCGGCGCGCCGTCGAGTTCCAGGCGAGGCAATCGCTTGCCCAGCAAGGGATGTTCGCCGGGGCCGACGTCGTAGCGCAGGTCCAGCCCGGTGACCATGCCCGCCAGATGCCGGGTGACCTCGGCGTGGGAGATCAGGTCGCTGAGGACGTCGCGCACCGGCTGGATCGTGTCGTCGCCCATCAGGACCGTGCCCTGCGCGGCCGAGTTGACCAGCAGCCGCTCGCCGACCGGGTGCCGTTCCGAGTGGTAGGTGTCGAGCAGTCCGTCCGGCGCCCAGCCGCCGACCTGCGCGGCGAGTTTCCAGCCGAGGTTGACCGCGTCCTGCACGCTGACGTTGAGGCCCTGACCACCGGCGGGCAGGTGGACGTGCGCCGCGTCGCCCGCGATCAGGATCCGGCCCTTCCGGTAGGCGGTGGCCAGCTTGGCGGGGTCGCCGAACGCGCTGATCCAGAGTGGACGGCCGTGGGAGATGTCCTCACCGGTCAGCCGGTGCCAGGTCCCGGCGAACTCCGCGAAACTCGGCGGCTCGGTCCGCCGCCGCGGTGGCGCGGCCCGTTCACACAGGATGACCCGGTCGACGCCGTCGCCGATCGGCCCGACGATCACCATGCCCAGCGGCAGCGACCGGCCGATCATCCGAGGTTCGAGCGCGCAGCCTTCGACGTCGGCGAGCATCAGTTCACGGGTGGCTTCGCGGCCCTCGAAGCCGATGCCTGCGAGAGTCCTGACGAGACTGCGGCCGCCGTCGCAGCCGACGACGTAGTCCGCGCGCAGCTTGCCCGAAGTGGTCTCGACCTCCACGCCGCCGTCGGTCTCGGTGAGCCAGACGACCTCCTCGCCACGGCGGATGTCGGCGCCGAGCGAGGTGGCCCATCGGGCGAGCACGGCCTCGGTGCGGGCCTGGGTGACGCCGTACGCGCCGTGGTGCGCGCCGTCGAGCACCCCGAAGTCCACCGGCAGCCCGCCGAAATGCCCGCCTGGCGTGGTCTTGAGTTCCCCGAACAACGGGAGAATGCCCCGCTGATCGAAAACCTCCATGGTCCGCGCGGTCAAATTCAGTCCGCGTGATTCGCCGGTCGGCTCCGGCAGTTTCTCGAGTACCACCACCGCGGCACCGCCGAGCCGGAGTTCACCCGCCAGCATCAAACCGGCGGGGCCCGCGCCAACGACGACAACTCGCATCTGCCCACCCTCGCCGCTCGAATCCCCGGTGAATTCAAATTTCCACCCGTTCACGGGCGCGGGCAACGAGTTGTCCGTCAAATTCCGGCAAGGCTTTGGCAGACCATGTCAAAACATGTCAGAGGAACGTCAAATCAGGCCTGGCCCAGGCGGAATCCGACTCCTCGCACGGTGACGATCCAGCCGCTGGAGCCGAGTTTGCGGCGCAGGCTGTTCACGTGGGTGTCGAGCGTGCGGCCGAGATCGTGCTCGTCGCCCCAGACCTCCAGCATGATCTCCTTGCGCGGGACGACGCAGCCGCGACGCGACGTCAGCAGCCGCAGCAGGTCGAATTCCTTGCGGGTCACCGCGATGAGCCGGTCGTGCAGCCGGACCTGCCTGGTGGGCGCGTCGAGCCGGAGCGGGCCTTCGGGAGCGGACGCGGCGATCGGCTGCCGCCATGGCCTCGGCGGCAGTTCGACCGGCTCGCACTCGCCGAAGAACGCGGGCCAGTCGACCGAGACCCCGCGCTCGTGCAGCCACGCCAGCGTGGTGACCACTGACCGGTACTCCTGACCGCCGCGCACCAGCGGCGCGAACTCGGCGGCGGGCACGCAGTCCTGCCCGAGTTCGGACAGTACGCCGTCCGCGCCGACTTCCGCGAACGTCGAGACCCCGTCGTCGGCGAGCGAGAAGATGCTGCCGAACAGCCGGGGCGGCGAGGCCATGTGCGACGCCCAGAACTCCGGCGACGTGACGTCCCCGCCGATGACGATCGGCAGTACCGGCGGCCGGAGCGTGACCGTTTCGAGCACTTTGTCAAAGATCCCGCCCCGGTAGGCGGTCACCAGCGTGCACGCGTCCGCGAGTGACAGCACGCCCGCGACGTACGCCGCGGCCAGCGCGCCGACGGACTTGCCGAGCACGACGTCCGGCCGCACCCCCCAATGCCCGAACAGCCGCACGAGCGCGAGTTCGAGCACGAACACGTCGTCGTCCACTCGCGACCTGAGGTCGGCGGCGGTCTCGGCGAACACGGGGTAGCGCGCGCTCAGCAGGTCGACCGTGCTGGTCGGATCGGCGGCGCGGCTGGTGAACAGGTAGGCGATCGGGCTGAACGCCGCCCGCGTCACCGGCGTCCGCCCGTCCGCGACCCCGGCGAGTCCCTCGAGCAGTTTCCCGGTGTCCTCCGCGACGATCGCGGCGCGATATTCGAACGGGCGGCTGGCCGCCAATGTGCAGGCGACATTTTGCGGATCGGCAGTTGCTCCGAGATGAGCGCGGAGTTTTCCCGCGTATTCACGCACGGCGGACTCGGAACGGCCGGACAGCACCCACGGCATCGGGCTTCCACCTGCGGGAATGCCTCTTTGCAGCGGCATGGGACGCAGCCCCAATGAGCGGGACAATTTGTCCGCGAGTTCGGGATTGCGGCCGATTTCCACGACCAGTCGCCACGAATCGGAATCGCAGTGCTGGACGGACATTTCGAGCGCGCCTACCTGCCACACCTCGCCTATCCCCATCAGCCCATTAATGCCAGACGCGGACCCGCTCCGTGTTCCTCCATCCAGGTGGTCTGATGTCTTGATCGCGCCACGCTGGGTGGCGGACCCCGGTTTGATTGAGTTTGCATCGGTATGCATAATCATTCGTATGACGGTGAAGATCGCGGTGGCCGGGGCGAGCGGGTACGCGGGCGGGGAGCTGCTGCGCCTGCTCTTGACGCACCCCGAGGTCGAGATCGGCGCGCTCACGGCGGCCAGCAGCGCGGGCACGAAGCTCGCCGCGCACCAGCCGCACCTGGTCCCGCTGGCGGACCGCGTGCTCCAGGAGACCACGAAGGACACACTCGCCGGGCACGATGTCGTCTTCCTCGCACTGCCGCACGGCCATTCGGCCGTGATCGCCGCGCAGCTCGGGCCGGGCACACTCGTCGTCGACCTCGGCGCCGACCATCGCCTCTCCAGTGCGGACGACTGGGCGCGCTGGTACGGCGGCGACCACGCGGGCCAGTGGCCGTACGGGCTGCCCGAACTGCCCGGCGCGCGCGAAAAGCTGAAGAACACCAAGCGCATCGCGGTGCCCGGCTGCTTCCCGACCGGCGGCTCGCTCGCGCTGGCGCCGGCGTTCGCCGAGAAGATCATCGAGCCCGACGTGACCGTGGTGTCGGTGACCGGCACCTCCGGCGCGGGCAAGGCGCTCAAGCCGAACCTGCTCGGCTCCGAGGTCATGGGCTCGGCCAGCGCGTACGGCGTCGGGGGAGCGCACCGGCACACCCCGGAGCTCATGCAGAACCTCGGCGCGATCGCCGGTGAAGCGGTCACCGTGTCGTTCACGCCGGTGCTCGCGCCGATGTCACGCGGCATCCTGACCACCGCCAGCGCGCCACTGCGCCGGCCCACCGACGCCTACGAGCTCTACCGGAAGTTCTACGCCGACGAGCCGTTCGTGCAGGTACTGCCCGAGGGCATGTGGCCGACCACGGCGGCGACGCTCGGCTCCAACAACGTCCAGCTGCAGGTCACCGTCGACGCGCTCGCGAACAGGCTCGTCGTGGTCGCCGCCATCGACAACCTGACCAAGGGGACCGCGGGCGGCGCGATCCAGTCCATGAACATCGCTCTCGGCTTCGAAGAAACCATCGGCCTTTCCACGGTAGGAGTCGCACCATGACCGTCACCGGTCCGCAGGGATTCCGCGCGGCGGGGGTGGCCGCCGGGATCAAGGCGGGTGCGCTCGACCTCGCGCTCGTCGTCAACGACGGCCCGCTCGACATCGCCGCCGGGGTGTTCACCCGCAATGTCGTCAAGGCCGCTCCCGTGCTGTGGTCGCAGGAGGTGCTCAAGCAGCAGCGGCTCAAGGCGGTCGTGCTGAACTCGGGCGGCGCCAACGCGGCGACCGGCCCGCTCGGCTTCCAGGACACGCACGCCACCGCGGAGAAGGTCGCCGAGGTGCTGAACGTCGGCGCCATCGAGATCGCCGTCTGCTCCACCGGCCTGATCGGGGAGCGGCTGCCGATGGACGCCGTCCTGTCCGGCGTGGACACGGCGTTCAAGGCGCTCGAGGCGTCCGAAGAGGCCAGCCTCAACGCGGCGACCGCCGTGATGACCACCGACAGCAAGCCCAAGCAGGCCCGCAAGGCGCACCGCGACGGGTGGAGCGTCGGCGGTTTCGCGAAGGGCGCCGGCATGCTCGCGCCGAACCTGGCGACCATGCTCAGCGTGCTCACCACCGACGCCGTGGTGGCCAAGGACGCGCTCGACAAGGCACTGCGCGCCGCCACGAAGGTCACCTTCGACCGGCTCGACGTCGACGGCGGGACGTCCACCAACGACACGGTGCTCGTGCTCGCCTCCGGCGCCAGCGGCGTCGAACCGTCCGACGCCGACCTCACGCAGATGCTCATCGACGTGAGCCTCGACCTGGTGCTGCAGCTGCGCGCGGACTCCGAGGGCGCGACCAAGGAGGTCGACCTGACGGTCAAGGGCGCGCGGTCCGAACAGGACGCGATCAATGTCGGCCGCACCGTCGCCGAGGACAACCTGGTCAAGACCGCGCTGTTCGGGTCTGACCCGAACTGGGGCCGGATCGCCATGGCACTCGGCCGCGCGCAGGCGCACATCGACCCGGACACGCTGTCCATCACGATCAACGGCGCGACGTTGTTCGCCAACGGCACCACCGCGCAGGACCGGTCCGAGGCCGACCTGTCCGACCGGCACATCGACATCGTCATCGACCTCGGTGTCGGTGAGCACGAGGCCACCATCTTCACCACCGACCTGTCGCACGGCTACGTCGAAGAGAACAGCGCGTACTCGTCATGAGCCCTTCCGAATCACTGATCCCCGCCGACGAGCGGCTCGCACTGGCCGCCGAAAAGGCGGGCGTGCTCATCGAGGCACTGCCTTGGTTGCAGCGGTTCCACGGTGCGACGGTCGTCGTGAAGTACGGCGGCAACGCGATGATCGACGACGAGCTCAAGCAGGCGTTCGCCGAGGACATGGTGTTCCTGCGGCTCGCCGGCCTGAAGCCGGTCGTGGTGCACGGCGGCGGCCCGCAGATCACCTCGATGCTGACCAGGCTCGGCATCGAAGGCGAGTTCAAGGGCGGCCTGCGCGTCACCACCCCGGAGACGATGGACATCGTCCGGATGGTGCTGGTCGGCCAGGTCAGCCGGGAGCTGGTCGGGCTGATCAACAAGCACGGCCCGTACGCCGTCGGCATCTCCGGTGAGGACGCGCAGCTGTTCACCGCCGAGCGCAAGCAGGCGACGGTCAACGGCGAGGCCGTCGACATCGGGCTGGTCGGCGAGGTCGCGACGGTCAACCCGGACGCGGTGCTCGACATCGTCAACGCGGGCCGTATCCCGGTGGTGTCCACCGTGGCGCCGGACATCGACGGGGTCGTCCACAACGTCAACGCTGACACCGCGGCCGGTGCGCTGGCCGCCGCGCTCGGCGCCGAGAAGCTCGTCGTGCTCACCGACGTCGAAGGCCTGTACGCGAACTGGCCCGACCGGTCCTCGCTCGTCGACCGGATCCGGGTGGACCGGCTGGAGCAGCTGCTTCCCGGCCTGGCCAGCGGCATGATCCCGAAAATGGAGGCCTGCGTCCGAGCGGTCCGAGGCGGGGTCAGCCGCGCCCACGTGATCGACGGCAGGCTGGCCCATTCCGTGCTGCTGGAAGTGTTCACCTCGAGGGGAATCGGGACGATGGTCTTTCCGGAGGATGAGTTGCCATGACCGAAATCAAGTCCAATGTAGACGGACAGGAGCACTGGAAGTCCGCGCTGATGGACAACTACGGCACCCCGCAGCTGACCCTCGTCCGAGGTGAGGGCGCTGTGGTGTGGGACGCCGAAGGAAAGTCCTATGTGGACCTGGTGGGCGGCATCGCCACCAACGCGCTCGGCCAGGCGCACCCCGCGGTCGTCAAGGCCGTCAGCGAGCAGATCGCCAAGTTCGGGCACGTCTCCAACCTGTACGTGAACCCGGTCGCGGTCGAACTCGCCGAGACGCTGCTCGACGTCGCAGGCCTCACCGGCAACGCCAAGGTCCTCTTCGTGAACTCCGGCGCGGAGGCCAACGAGGCCGCGCTGAAGATCAGCAGGCTGACCGGCCGTTCCAAGATCATCGCCTTCGACGGCGCGTTCCACGGCCGCACGATGGGCGCGCTGACGCTGACCGGCCAGCCCGGCAAGCGCGACCCGTTCAAGCCGCTGCTGCCGGGTGTCACGCATCTGCCGTTCGGTGACGTCGACGCGCTGAAAGCCGCCGTGGACAACGAAACCGCGGCCGTCATCATCGAGCCGATCCTCGGCGAGGGCGGGGTCATCCCGGCGCCGGACGGCTTCCTGCAGGCCGCCCGCGACATCACCAAGGACAACGGCGCGCTGCTGATCCTCGACGAGGTCCAGACCGGCATCGGCCGTCTCGGCACCTGGTTCGCCTTCCAGCAGGCCGGGATCGTCCCCGACGTGTTCACGCTGGCCAAGGGCCTCGGCGGCGGGCTCCCGCTCGGCGCGGCCATCGGCGTCGGCGCGGCAGCCGACCTGATGAAGCCGGGCCACCACGGCACCACCTTCGGCGGCAACCCGGTCTGCTGCGCGGCCGGTCTCGCGGTCATCAAGACGATCATCAAGGACGACCTGCTCGACCACGTTTCCGCGCTGGGCAAGGACATCGCGGCCCGCGCCGAGCAGTTCCCGCTGGTCTCCGGCGTCCGCGGCGCAGGCCTGCTGATCGGCATCGGCCTGCGCAAGCCCATCTCCACCACGGTCGCGCAGGCGATGCAGGAGGCCGGTTACCTCGTCAACCCGATCCAGCCCGACACGATCCGGCTGGCACCTCCGCTGACCCTCACCGCCGAGCAGGCCGACGGCTTCCTCGACGCGCTCGAAACCACCACAAAGGACCTTTGATGCCCAGGCACTTCCTCCGTGACGACGACCTAACCCCTCAGGAGCAGGCCGACATCCTCGATCTGGCCGACAAGCTCAAGGCCGAGCCGCACAGCTCGCAGGCACTCAAGGGCAAGTCGATCGCCGCGATCTTCGAGAAGAACTCGACGCGCACCCGGCTCTCCTTCGACGTCGGCATCCACCAGCTCGGCGGGCACCCGATCATCGTCGACGGCAGGGCCATGCAGCTCGGCCGCGAGGAGACCATCGAGGACACGTCCCGCGTCCTGTCGCGTTACGTCGACGCCGTTGTCTGGCGGACCTTCGCGCAGAAGCGGATGGACGCGATGGCCTCCGTCAGCCGGGTCCCGGTGATCAACGCGCTCACCGACGAGTTCCACCCCTGCCAGGTGCTCACCGACCTGCAGACCATCCGCGAGCGCAAGGGCAAGCTGGCCGGCGTCACCGTCACCTACCTCGGCGACGGCGCCAACAACATGGCCCACTCGTTCCTGCTCGGCGGCGCGACCGCGGGCATGCACGTCCGGGTCGTCTCGCCGGTGGGCTTCCAGCCGGACCAGGGTGTCACCCTGGACGCGAAGAAGCGCGCGCACGAGACCGGCGGCAGCATCACCTCGTTCACCGACCCGCACGCCGCGGTCGACGGCGCCGACGTGCTGGTCACCGACACCTGGACCTCGATGGGCCAGGAGAACGACGGCCTCGACCGGGTCGGCCCGTTCCGGCAGCTGCAGGTCAACAGCGCGCTGCTGGCCCGCGCGGCCGAGGACGCGATCGTGCTGCACTGCCTGCCCGCGCACCGCGGCTGGGAGATCACCGACGAGGTGATCGACGGCCCGGCCAGCGCGGTGTGGGACGAGGCGGAAAACCGCCTGCATGCCCAGAAGGCGCTGCTCGTCTGGCTGTTCCAGGAGGCAGAACGACGATGACCAGGGCTGGCAGACAGGCGCGGATCTCGGAGCTGGTGTCCACCATGGCCATCCGGAGCCAGACGGAACTGGCGAAGCTACTCCTCGCCGAGGGAATCGAAGTCACGCAAGCGACGTTGTCGCGTGACCTCGACGAACTCGGCGCGGTCAAGCTGCGTGGCGCGGACTCGGGCGCTCCGATCTACGTGATCCCGGAGGACGGCAGCCCGGTCCGCGGTGTCCAAGGTGGCACCTCGCGGCTGTCCCGCCTGCTCGCCGAACTGCTCGTGTCCGTGGACTCGTCGGGGAACCTGACGGTACTGCGCACCCCGCCGGGCGCGGCGCAGTTCCTGGCCAGCGCCATCGACAGGGCGGCACTGGAAGAGGTCGTCGGCTCCATCGCGGGCGACGACACGGTCGCGGTCATCGCCAGAGAGCCGCTGACCGGCAAGGATCTGGCCGAACGGTTCACCGCGTGGGCGAACCGGTCCGAACACACTTCTTGAAAGGGAACACCTTGAGCGGCATCCAGTTGTGGGGCGGGCGGTTCGCCAGCGGTCCCGCCGAAGCCATGGCGGCGTTGAGCCTGTCGACCCACTTCGACTGGCGTCTGGCGCCTTACGACATCGCGGGTTCGCGTGCGCACGCCCGTGTCCTGCGCAAGGCCGGGCTGCTCACCGATGACGAGCTGATCGGCATGCTCGCCGCGCTCGACACGCTCGCCGCCGACGTCGAGTCCGGCGCGTTCACCCCGGTGCTCGCCGACGAAGACGTCCACACCGCGCTGGAGCGGGGCCTCATCGAGCGCGCGGGCACCGAACTCGGCGGCAAGCTGCGGGCGGGCCGGTCACGTAACGACCAGGTCGCCACGCTGTTCCGCATGTTCCTGCGCGACGCGGCCCGCCGGATCACCGCGGGGACCCTGGATGTCGTGGAAGCCCTTGTCTCCCAGGCGGAACGCTATCCCGACGCGATCATGCCAGGCCGCACGCACCTGCAGCACGCGCAGCCGGTGCTGCTCGCGCATCACCTCCAGGCGCACTGCCAGGCTTTGCTGCGTGACGTCGGCCGCCTGCGCGACTGGGACATCCGCACCGCCGAATCCCCTTACGGCTCAGGCGCTTTGGCCGGTTCGTCGCTCGGGCTCGACCCCGAGTCCGTCGCCGCCGAACTCGGCTTCGACACCAGCGTCGACAACTCCATCGACGGCACGGCTTCGCGTGACTTCGCCGCCGAGTTCGCGTTCGCGGTGACCATGCTCGCGGTGAACCTGTCGCGGGTCGCCGAAGAGGTGATCATCTGGAACACCGCCGAATTCGGCTACGTGACGCTCGACGACGCATGGGCGACCGGCAGCTCGATCATGCCGCAGAAGAAGAACCCCGACGTCGCGGAGCTGACCCGTGGCAAGGCCGGACGCCTCATCGGGAACCTCACCGGCCTGCTCGCGACGTTGAAGGCACAGCCGCTGGCGTACAACCGGGACCTGCAGGAGGACAAGGAGCCGGTCTTCGACTCCGTCGACCAGCTCGAACTGCTCTTCCCCGCGCTCGCCGGGATGCTCGGCACGCTCACCTTCCACACCGAGCGGCTCGCCGAGCTCGCGCCGGCAGGCTTCACGCTGGCCACGGACATCGCCGAGTGGCTGGTCCGCCAGGGCGTGCCGTTCCGCGTCGCGCACGAGGCGGCGGGGGAGAGCGTGCGGGTCGCCGAGGCGCGCGGCGTCGGGCTCGACGAGCTGACCGACGAGGAATTCGAGAAAATCAATCCCGCACTGACCGCGCAGGTCCGTGAGGTGCTCACCGTCGAAGGCTCGGTCCGGTCGCGGAACTCGCGCGGCGGAACCTCACCCGATCGTGTGGCGGAGCAGCGGACTCGGCTGGTGGAGCGGGTCGCCGCCGTCCGTGAGTGGCTTCGCTGACCGATCATCGGACCGTGACTGCCGTTACCCTCTCCGCATGCAAAAGTCAGTGATCACCCGTTCGGCTGGCGTCGTGACCTTGGTGCTGGGCCTCGTCTCGGCAGCGGGTCCGGCGTCGGCCGCGGAGTGCGGCTGGTCGGTCCGGTACCTGCCCAAGCCGGCCGGCGACAGCCTCGTGCAGGTCATCGGGGCCGACGCACACGGCGGCTACGCGGGTTTCGGCGACGTGTCGGGCGTGGTCACCTGGTCCGGCACCGCCGCGACGGTGGTCGGCAACCCGCCCGGACTGAGCGGCGCCATGGTCGACGACATGAACGCGGCGGGCACGATCGTGGGCGAAGCACTCGACAGTGCGATTCGCGGTTACCGAGCGTTCTCACTGAGTAACGGCTCGTTCCAGCTGCTGCCGATCCCGGACGGCTACCTGGAGGCACACGCGATCGCGGTCAACGCGGCAGGCGACGTGCTCGGCAAGGTGACCGACCGGGTCAGCGTCAAGGTCGTCATCTGGCGCGCGGGCGTCCCGGCCGTGCTCGACATCGGGTCCGGTTTCGACCCGGTCGACCTCGACGACGACGGCTCGGTCCTGCTCAACAGCTCCGAGGGCGCGCACGTGTGGTCGAACGGCGCGATGCGCGGGCTCGCCGCTCCCGCAGGCTTCGGACCGGCGCGCGGCCAGGCGATCCGTGGCGGCAAGGTCGTCGGCTACGCGCTGGACCCGTCGAGCCCGACGCCGCAGGAGGCCTACGCGCACGCGTTCGCGTGGGTCGACGGCCAGCCGGCGGAACTGGCGGACGGGACCGTCGCCGACGGGATCAACGTGAACGGGCTCATCGCGGGCACGACCGGCAAGGGCGACACGCGCCCCGCGGTCTGGCGAGGCGTCGAGGCCGACCAGCTGAGCCTGCCGCTGCAGGGCTCCGGTTACGTGACCGCGGTCGGTGACAACGACACCATCGCCGGGCATATCAACCGGGCCCCCGTGGTGTGGCAATGTAACGCCTAGCGACTTGAGGGGGCTGCGATCACAGCGCATGGGCGGTTGTTCACCCGCGACGAGCTGTCCGTCGATCCGGTGGACCTGGCGAAAATCCTGCTCGGCTCAGTGATCGAGGCGACGGGCCCGGACGGCACGGTCGCCGTCCGGCTCGTCGAGGTCGAGGCGTATCGCGGTCAGGACGACCCGGCGTCGCACTGCTATCGCGGCAAGACCCCGCGCAACGCGGTCATGTTCGGTCCGGCGGGCTTCCTCTACGTGTACTTCGTCTACGGCATGCATTTCTGCGCGAACATCGTCGGGACCGAAGATGGCGTGCCCGGCGCGGTGCTGTTGCGCGCAGGCGAGGTCGTCTCCGGGCTTGACGTGGTGCGGAAGCGTCGTCCGAGCGCCCGCGGTCCCGCCGAGCTTGCCAAGGGCCCGGCGATCCTGACCTCGGTGTTGAGGCTGGACAAAGCACAGGACGGCGCCGATCTCCTGTCGTCGTCGTCGAGTGTCCGGCTGTACACCGGCGACGAGGTCCCGGCTTCGGAGATCCGGTCAGGGCCGCGCGTCGGCGTCGCGATGGCGATGGACACTCCGTGGCGGTTCTGGATCGACGGCTCGCCTGCCGTCTCGACGTATCGCCGAGGTGGAAAGCGCCGTACCCGGTCGATATCGGCTTGACCAGGTGCGCGAGGATCTAAGGCGTGAGTGAACACATCCTTGACGAGCTGTCCTGGCGCGGCCTGATCGCGCAGTCCACCGACATCGACGCACTGCGCCGAGACCTCGACCAAGGACCGATCACCCTCTATTGCGGCTTCGACCCGACCGCGCCCAGCCTCCACGCGGGCAACCTCGTCCCGCTGCTGATGCTCGCGCGGTTCCAGCGCGCCGGGCACCGGCCGATCGCGCTGGCAGGCGGCGCCACCGGCATGATCGGCGACCCGCGTGACACCGGCGAGCGCACGCTCAACACGCTGGACGTGGTGGGCGAGTGGGCCGAGCGCATCCGAGGGCAGCTCGAGCGGTTCGTGGACTTCGACCTGCCGTCGAACGGCGCGATCATCGAGAACAACCTGGACTGGACCGGGCCGCAGAGCGTGCTCGAATTCCTGCGCGACGTCGGCAAGCACTTCCCGGTCAACACGATGCTGAACAGGGAGACGGTGAAGCGCCGCCTGGAGACCGACGGCATGTCGTACACCGAGTTCAGCTACCTGCTGCTGCAGTCGCAGGACTACCTGAAGCTGAACGAGAAGCACGGCTGCAAGCTGCAGGTCGGCGGGTCCGACCAGTGGGGGAACCTGGTCGGCGGCGTCGACCTGATCCGCCGGGTCAAGAGCGCGAGCGTGCACGCGCTGACCGCGCCGCTGGTCACGGACGCCGAGGGCCGCAAGTTCGGCAAGTCGACCGGCGGCGGGAACCTGTGGCTCGACCCGGAGATGACCTCGCCGTACGCGTGGTTCCAGTACTTCGTGAACGTCGGCGACACGGACGTCATCCGGTACCTGCGGATGTTCACGTTCCTCTCGCAGGAGGAGATCGCCGTGCTCGCCGAGGACACCGCGGAGCGGCCGCACCTGCGTGCCGCGCAGAAGCGGCTGGCCGAGGAGTTCACCACGCTGGTGCACGGCGCGGAGAACACCCGGCAGGTCATCGCGGCTTCGGGTGCTCTGTTCGGACGCGGTGAACTGGCCGAGCTGGACGCGCGGACGCTGGAAGCCGCACTGGCCGAGGTGCCTTCCGGTGAGGTCAAGGTGTCGGACGAGCCGACGATCGTCGACCTGCTGCTGGCCGGCGGGCTCGTCGACAGCAAGGGCGCCGCGCGCCGCACCGTCAAGGAAGGCGGGGCGTACGTGAACAACGTGAAGGTGACCGACGAGGAGTGGAAGCCGTCCCTCGAGGGGGCGCTCCACGGCCAGTGGCTCGTCGTGCGCAAGGGCAAGCGGAACCTGTCGGGCGTCCGCCTGCGCGGCTGATCGGGCTTGCGGCCCGAAACAGGGGTCTGACCTGGGCTTTTGCACTTAAGGTACCCCCCTGTTTCGGGCCCCGATCGGGCGTGTAAAGTTCTCCAAGTCGCCAGGGAAACCGGGCGGCCGACCGGGACTGCGAACCAAGCTCTCGCCTCAGGTGATTGAGTGGGCGTCCCACCAAAACTGCTAGGAATTGATGCTAGGGATAAGGCCGTGTGCGGCGCGATCCCGAGCGTGTTGCTTGAGAACTCAACAGTGTGCTAGTGAACTAAGCCAGTAGAGCTTATATATTGAACCTCGTTTGAGGTTCCTTTGAGTGCATTAAATTG